>DASVHT010000169.1:0-2721 GCA_036382455.1 Dermatophilaceae bacterium | reverse complement strand
GTGACCGGGCATGGATCCCCGACCTGTCAGGCCCTAATGTGGAACAGGCATCGCTTGCGGTCGCAACCCGTTCGGCACTCGGCCGCGGTCGGTGGATGACTCCCCGCGCAAGCCGTGACGGGCGCGGCATGTGCGCCGTGGTCTGCGAGGTGCAGGGATGTCTAGATGCCGAATCTGTCTCTCAGCCCGCCGATGAGGGTGCGGGCTGCTGAGATCGGGGTGAAGGCTTTGGCTGCCTCGGTGAGCGCCGCCTGGGATGGTGCGTCGAGCTCGAGGTCGGCGGCGGCGACGTTGAACTCGAGCTGCTCGACGCTGGACGCGCCAGGGATGACCACGACCTGGGGCAGGCTGAGCAGCCAGGCCAGCGCCACCTGCGCGGGCTTGACGTCGTGGGCGTCGGCGACCTGACGCAGCGTGTCCAACAGCGGTGCGACCCGGCGCAGGTTCTCCGTGCCGAACAGCGGGTTGGCCGCCCGCACCCCGCCGGGTCGGTTGTCTACGGTGTACTTCCCGCCTAGCAGGCCCTGCGCTAACGGGCTGTAGGCGATGACTATGCGGTTCTCTCTCTGCGCGAACGGTACGAGGTCTTCGGCCGGGTCGGGGTGTGCCAGTGAGAACTGGACCTGGTTGCTCACAACCGGCTGCCCGAGTGCGTCATCGGCTTGGCACCATCGGCGCAAAGAGTAGTTCGACACCCCAACCGCACCGATCCGCGCGTCCTGCAGCAGGCTGCGCATCCCCGGCATGATCACCGAGTCGGGCACGACCGGATTGGGCTGGTGCACCTGGTACAGCGGGATACGGCGAAGTTGCAGCCGTCGGGCGCTGGCCTGCTCACGGCGCCGGACCACCGCGGGAAACGGGGCCACCGGAAACACCTTGCTGGCTACGACGACCCGGTCGCGGTCGGCGCCCAAGGCCTTGGCTAGAATCCGTTCGCTTTTGCCGAAGCCGTAGATTTCGGCCGTGTCAAACAGCGTCACCCCCAGCTCGAGGGCCCGCGCGACGATCTCGACGGCGGCACCCGAGGCGTAGCCCTGCCCGTACCCCCACTCACGCGACCCGAACTGCCACGTACCCAGCCCGACCCGGCTGACCTGGCCCAAACCCGGCACCTCAAGAAACCTCATGCCACCAGTCTCCCCCGACACCGGCCGCCGCAGTCGCCCAAACAACTGCCAACGTCCGAACTCAGTCTGGAGGAATGTGTCGTACGTGGATCCCTGGCCGGCACAGCAAGGAACCGTTCGTCGGCGTCCAAGTCGAGGTGTCTTGAGTGTCACTCAGGGTTCTTCATACAGGCCCTCTCTCATGACGAATTGATCACGTTCCAGAGGCGGCGCCGCTAGGCCGGCAGCCTGATCGGTGATGGGCCATCTCGGGGAAACGTAGCGACCGGTGCGCTCACCCGTGCAGTAGTGGCAAGAGACACATCGCGCGCCACAAGTTCACCCGGCTGGTGCCGAGTTGCTCAGGCGACGCGCTTCTGCGGAGCGGTCTCCTTGGTCTTGCCGGGGTCTCGCTCGACCATGTCGCCAAGGACGTCGTCGATCCTGGCCATGAGCTCGGGATCGATCTTCACGCCCGCGGCCTTGACGTTTTCGTAGACCTGCTCCGGGCGGGAAGCGCCGACGAGGGCAGCTGCAACGTTCGGGTTCTGCAGGACCCAGGCGACGGCGAGCTGCGCCATCGACAGACCGGCCTCGTCGGCGATCGGCTTAAGGCCCTGGACGCGGGTGAGGACGTCGTCGTTCATGAACCGTTGGATCATGTCGGCGCCGCCCTTCTGGTCTGTGGCTCGCGAGCCTTCCGGCGGCGGCTGGCCGGGCTGGTACTTGCCGGTGAGCACACCCTGCGCGATGGGGCTCCAGACGATCTGGCTGACGCCAAGTTCCTCGCAGGTCGGGACGACCTCGCCTTCGATGACCCGCCACAGCATGGAGTACTGCGGCTGGCTCGAGACGAGCTGGAAGCCGAGTTCCTTGGAGAGGTTGACTCCCTCGCGGATCTGCACCGCGGTCCACTCGCTGACGCCGATGTAGAGCGCCTTACCCTGCCGGACGACGTCGGCGAACGCCTGCATCGTCTCCTCGAGCGGGGTCTCGCTGTCATAGCGGTGCGCTTGATAGAGGTCGACATAGTCGGTCTGGAGTCGCTGCAGTGAGCCGTTGATCGACTCCATGATGTGTTTACGTGACAGGCCCGAGTCGTTCTTTCCGCCGGGACCGGTGGGCCAGTAGACCTTGGTGAAGATCTCGAGGCTCTCGCGCCGCTCGCCCTTGAGCGCTTCGCCGAGGACGGTCTCGGCCTTGGTGTTGGCGTAGACGTCGGCGGTGTCGAAGGTGCTGATGCCCGCGTCGAGCGCAGCCGCCACGCACTGCGTGGCGACGTCGTTCTCGACCTGGGACCCGTGGGTGAGCCAGTTCCCGTAGGTGATTTCGGAGATCTTGAGTCCACTGTTGCCGAGATATCGGTAGTCCATGCTTCAACCGTATTCCGTGGGGCTCAGGTCGCGCCCTCTTGGGGGTCTGTCCGGCTCCCACACAGGTCCATGACATGGGGTTGTCGGCCCGTCTGTACTTTTGAAGGTCAATCCATGTACCGCTGAGCGATCCCTCACCGAACAAGGACACACGCCCATCGCCGATGAGCGGACAAACACAAACAGCGCCTTCTACCCCTTTCGCGGCTACTAGAGACTTCTCGCAGGGCCGGTGTCTG
>DASVHT010000168.1:0-4546 GCA_036382455.1 Dermatophilaceae bacterium | reverse complement strand
CAGGGACGAAGTCCCGAGCATCCACGCCCCGCGACAAGACGCCGGACTCTCATGACTTCCCGACCCGCTCCTATGACCTGGTCAAGGAGTTCACCATTGCCCTCGTCGTCGTCATCGTCCTCACAGGCGGGCTCGCCGCGGTCTTCTCCTCCCCTGACGAGAAGTCGATCACCATGTCGACCTGGGCGAACCAGGCACCCAACGACCTGATCGCGACGGCGGCCGCAGAGCTGGCCGGCACATCTGTGAGCGCGACGTACGGGGCGCCATACAACACGAACAGCGACGGGCAGAAGCTCGGGCCGCTCTCCCTGCAGAAGTGGGGCGGCGTACGACTTCCCGTGGACTCCGCCGGTTTGGTCCTGGGGCCCCTGGCCGCAGTCAGTGGCGACTCGACGCTCAGCTCAGCCCTGGCGACCTGGAAGTCGGCAACTGCCGACCAGCAGACCAAGTGGGCCACGGACTATGGCGATGCCTTGAGCAAGGCTCCCGATGGCGATCCGACAAAGGTCGCCACAGGTGACTACGGCCCGGTGCCGGACATTGCGACCGGCCTGCTGAGGCTGGCAAAGACCGGGGGGCTCGAGGGCATTCTCACCTCCTCCGGCAACTTCTATGGAGGCGACCAGACCCAGTCGCTGCTGCTGCTCTCGGACGGTGCCTACCTCGAGGACCAGGCTCGCGCCCGCAACCTCGGGGGCGACCAATGGGGCATGATGAACGAGACGGGCAACTACCCGGGTCAGCCCTGGATGTGGCTCTACACGTTCTGGTACCAGATTCCGCCGTTCTCTACCTCGGACAATGCCGACGCCCAGGTATGGGGCCTGATGATGCTGCTCACCCTCCTGCTGATGTTTGTCCCGTTCATCCCAGGACTTCGCTCGATCCCCCGCCTCATCCCCATCCACCGGCTTGTCTGGCGCAACTACTACCGTCGAGCCGCCCGTCGCTGATGAGTGGTCGCCGGTGATGAGTGGTCGCAGATCGGGACCGGGTTGAACTCGAAGTAAGGTAAGCCTTACTCTTGCTGTGGGGTGGTCCTGCCCTTTCGGCACGCGAAGTTGAGGTAGTTCCTGTGAGCTTGACGACGACCATGTTGCTTGGCTTCATCGCCGGCGTGACCATCCTCTTGGGTCTGCCGATCGGTCGGCTGCGCAGGCCCGCGCCCTCACTTCGCGCCCTGCTGAACGCGACCGCCATCGGCATACTGCTGTTTCTCGTCTGGGACGTGTTCTCCGCTGCATGGGCTCCCATCGACGAAGCCCTGGCCTCGGTCCATGAAGGCAAGGGCGGGTTGGGAACGGCAGCAGGCTATGGCGTGCTGTTCGTGGCCGGGATGTCCGTCGGCCTGCTCTCGCTGGTCTACTACGAGAGCTGGATGACGCGGCAGTTCGCGAGGTCTCAGCAAGCCAAGAATGTTGAACGTCCCCATGGCCCCGGGGCAGCGGCCGTCGATGAGCTCAAGGCTCGACGCCCAAGCCGGATCGCCTCCTGGTCTGCCGCGCAACGACTGTCGCTGCTGATCGCCGTGGGTATCGGCCTGCACAACTTCGCCGAGGGTCTGGCAATTGGTCAGTCAGCCGCCAGTGGCGAGCTGGCCCTGGCCCTGCTGCTGGTCATCGGCTTCGGCCTGCACAACGCAACGGAAGGGTTCGGCATCGTTGCACCCCTCGCGGGCGACGTGGACCAGGAGGGCAACCTGCGCCGGCCGAGCTGGAAGTTCCTCCTTTCCATGGGCGCCATCGGTGGCGGCCCCACCTTCGTGGGAACCATCATCGGCCACGGTTTCACCAACGAGGCCGTCAGCGTCGTCTTCCTGACCCTGGCCGCCGGATCGATCGTGTATGTCGTGACGCAGCTGGTCGGCGTCGCCACCAAGACCCGCCGTCCGGACCTGCTCGCCTACGGGCTGCTCCTTGGGCTGGTGGCCGGCTTCCTCACCGACGGCATCGTCACAGCCGCCGGGGTCTAACCGCTCGGACTGCCTCTAGGACCCTGAGTCCGTAACGGTTGACGGGGCAACCGACCGCTGACGCTTCCGAAGTCGTCCGAGGGTGGGTGAGAGGCCCGGTGTATGCGCGGCCCTATGGTCTCGGAGTTGCTCAAGGCATTCGAGGTGCAGGCCCTTCCCCGGGCCCCAGATGTGGTCCCGAAGCCTTCAGCTGGTGGCCATCTCGGTGGTGGTCCATCCGGATCCGGCGAGTTTGCGGAAGTTGTGGCAGGCGAGGTGGAAGGTCCACTCGGTCTCGGCTTTGACCATGCCGCGCAGCCGTAGCTGATGGGCGCCTTGGGCGACCTTGATCTGACCGAAGACCGGTTCGACGATCGCCTTGCGTCGGGCGTAATCCCTTTTGCCCGCCTTGGTGTGCAACTTGCGGCTCATCCGCTGTTTGGGTGTCAGGCCCGCCGGGATACGCCCTCGTGGGACCGGTGGTGGTGTCTGGCCGTGTTTGAGGCGCCCGGTTGCCAGCAGTGGGTCGATCCCCGCGGCCTCGGCAGCGTCGATGTTGTCGGCGGAGAAGTACCCGGCATCGGCCAGCA
This sequence comes from Dermatophilaceae bacterium, assembly GCA_036382455.1. Taxonomy (GTDB): domain Bacteria; phylum Actinomycetota; class Actinomycetes; order Actinomycetales; family Dermatophilaceae; genus UBA4719. The sequence goes on along the minus strand of DASVHT010000168.1, from coordinate 2,002 downwards.
GCGTGCGCGCCCTGCCGTTGATCCCCGCCGCGGTTAACGAAGCGGCCAGCTCGGTGAGCATGTCCGGCAGCGCTGGGGCGTCCGAACCACTTTGACGAAGCTGCGCGGCGAGCACGACCTGGCTCTTCTCATCCACGACCGCCTGCCCATTGAAGCAGTAGTGGAACGACCCGTCGGAGGTCTTCATGATCCGCGCGTCCGGGTCGGTAAACGACCGCTGGGCCTTATCCGGGACGACGGCAGCTGCTTCGGCCGCACCGCCAGCGGCCGTGACCTGGCCCGGGTCCTGACCCTCCTCGATAGCCTCCTGCTCCGCCTGGGCACGGGCCTTGGCTGCGTGCTCAGCCTCCAGGGCGGCCTTGGCCTTGCGGATCGCCGCAAGGCGGCCCTCCCGGCGGGTCAACTCGGCCGGGAGCTCATCACCGCGGCGGTCCGGCCCATAGGCCGCGTCTTCAGCAGCATCGATCCGCTCCGCGTCGGCCAGCAACGCCTCGACCTCGTCGGCGATCTCGCTTTCGGCGCGCACCATCCGGTCGTAGCTCATCGCCCGGTGCCGACTCGCATTGGCCCGCACCTTCGTCCCATCAAGGGCGACCCGACCCAACGACACCAACCCAGCCTGGGCGCACAACGTCAACGACTGGGTGAACAGCTCCTTGAGCGCAGCCCCGTGCCGGGCACGGAAACGGCTGATCGCCACGAAGTCCGGGGCGGCCTGCGCGGTCAGGAACCGGAACGCGATGTCGTCGTGGCAGCGCCGCTCCAATGCCCGCGAGGACGTGATGCCATGGGAGTAGCCGTAGATCAACACCTTCAACATCAGCCGCGGGTCATAGGGCGGGCCACCCCGCACGTCGGTGTAGCCGGCGTAGACCCCGGACAGGTCCAGACCGTGCTCGACCAGGTCATCAACCCACCGGGCCGGATGACCAGCGCCCAGCCAGTCTCGTAGATCAGGAGCCACCAGCATCGGCTGATCCTGGTCATACCGCCGGAACGTCTTATCCACAGGCACTTTTGCCTGCACCGGGCCCGCTGCAACGGGCTCTACGTCCATCAACACCGATTGCTGTGGAACTCCTGGCTCCGACATACCTGATTCTCCCGTAGCCGCAAGCCATTACGGGTTACCGACACGGGGTCCTAGCCCGGTCCGGAGAGTTTGGCGGCGCTTGACAACGTCCGACCATCGGCACGATCGTCCGCCGTCCGTTCTGGGGCAGAGCTCGTGCGGAGCTCTGGAACGCGATAGCAATGCGCGCCGGAGGGCAACGCCTCGGGCCGGACGCCGCGACTCACCCACATCGGCTATGAGCGGATGTTCGGATCGAGGGTCGGCGCGCTTGGCCGCCCCAACGCGGAATGACGCATGTCGTCCACCCGCTCGGATCGCGGCATTATGAGTGCGTTTCAGATGACTAACCCCTTGCCCGTTGGTACTACAGCCGCACTCACAGTGCGGCACCTTTGGCGAGGTCTTGGGGTTGGCTGGCGCGTGCCTGGTGTCGTCGGCGCCAATGTGACCAGCCGAGGATTGTGGTGGTGTCTGGCCTATGGCTCAAGATGAGGTTCGCGATGAGGCGGCCGATTTCCGGGACTGTGAGCGGGATCAGTTCGCGGGCTGGGTGCGTAGCCCCCCTTTTTTTGCCGCGGCGATACGGGACACCGTGGTGAAGATGGCCGCTGCCGGCGCCGGACCAACGTGTGCGAGACCTGCCAGCCGCGCCGCGCGTCGTCGCCCTCAGCCCGTAGCCGCCGCTCGATAGGGGCGGAAGAACGCGCGCAGCTCCTCCGCGTACAGCTCGGGCTCCTCGAACGGCGCGAAGTGCCCGCCGCGCGCGGGCTCGGTCACCCGCACGACGTTCGCCGTGCGCTCGAGCCACGCCCGCGGCGGACGGACGATGTCGCCTGGGAACAGCGAGAATCCGGACGGCACCTCGACCCGGCGGCCATGCTGTGCGAGCGGGATCGCGGCGTTCGCGCGGTACATACGCATCGACGA
>DASVHT010000167.1:0-2032 GCA_036382455.1 Dermatophilaceae bacterium | reverse complement strand
GCCCGCTGCCGATGATCGCTCCGCCTCGGGCCTTCTGCCGGATACGGGTCCGTTTGCCGGTGGCGCCAACGGTGCGTACCGCGAGTAGAACGCCGACCGCGAGGAGCACAACGAGGGCCGCGACCAGAGCCGGGCTCCACTACTACTCCCTCGCTGTTCTGCTTCGCCGACGCTCGCAATGATCGAGCCGCCATCCCGGCCTACGAGGTCTTCGTCTCCGGGGTTTAGGCCACCATGCTGGCCTTCCGGGCCAACGCCAGACACGGCGTGCCCAACACCGAGGACGAGCGACTCAGCCACGCGGTCTACCTGATGGACTCCGAGGTCAGCCTGGCGCAGGCCGCGGCGATCTGCATGGTCAGTGAACGGGCGTTGCGAACGCGTTGGAACAAGCGCCAGGCCGACCGGCGGGCGGACGAGGTCGGCCTGCTGCGCAACGAGTGGGGCTCACTACTGTCGGCCGTGCGAGGTCGGCTGCTGATGATCGCGACCGGCGAGGGCTTCCGGGCCGGAGCCATGTTGGCCCATCGGGCGCGATTGTCGACCACCGAGGTCCAGAAATTGGTCAGTGAGGTCAACGGCACGAAGTCCGGCGCTCGGCAAGCCGCGATGGTCAAGAACATCGAGGCCACCGTCTACATCGAACGCATCCGGGAGCTGGCGGGCGGGATCACGACCAGTAGGCCCGGTCGGGGGCGTGGACCGAAGCCGCGGCTGGGGATGGCGTTGGGGTCACTGGGGGCGTTGCCGGAGGACCTGACCAGCCTGGCTTCGCTGTACCAGGGACCCGAACGGCAGGAGGTGGCGACGCGGTGTCGCAGCGCGGCGGAGCGGATGCTGGCGCTGGCCGAGAAGCTCGACGCCGAGACGGTGCCCGGGGCCGCATCCTAGGACGTGCCACCGGCGGACCGGGGACTGGCCGAGTTCGTCCGCATCGCCTCCAGAGGTCCGCTGGCCTACAAGCTGCTGGCTGACGGTGCGTTCCACGACTACGAAGACGTGATGCGAATGCTCCTGCCGTAGATCACTGCCGTCATCTGGAGAGCCCTGTTTCTGAATGCGTCGCGGCCTGAGGTCAACCGGCACTCTCGCCGGGCGACAACTAGCGTAGTCAACGTGTTCGCCGATGCCCGGAAGTGGTCACGGCCCAACGGCATGGGCAGCTCGTGCGCGTCAAACGTCCGTTTATCAAGCACGTGCCGCGGCACAGCATGAGCGGGCGGCACCCCGGTATGTCCAGTGTGCTGCCTTGACTGACATCGAGACGGCCGCACTGCTGGGTCATACCGGTTTCAAGCTCGGCTGGCTGGCAGATGGCGGGTACTTCATCACGTTTCGCTGCGGCGACCGCTCGGGCGGCAGTCAGTTGCAGAAGGTCGCGACAGCCTGATTCATTCAGCATTGGTCGACTGGAGATCATCTCAGTTGCATCCGCACCCACTGTCCCAACGGCAAGCTGGCGACGGTAACGCCACTCGATGTAATCGTCTGGCCGCTTAAGGTTATCACTCCGCAACGCGGCACCGGGCCTGATGGCCATTTTTGCTTAGTCTCAGTTGACTACGGATGCGGGACCTTCGACTGCCGGGTACCACGTCTGGGACCACGAGCAGTGCCGCAGGCCACCGTCTTCTTCAGGGCGCGTGGTCTCAGCCCTCGGTGAGGAATGCAGTGATCCCGGCCGCGATGCCGGCTGCCATCTGGTCACGGTAGGCCGGCGTCTCCAGCCGGGCGGCGTCGGCGGCGTTGTCCATGTTGCCCATCTCGATGAACACCTTGGGCACGGTGGACAAGTTCAGACCGCCGAGGTCGGAGCGCACGGTATAGCCGTCACTGCCTAGGTAGTCCGCCGTCGGCTCCCCAGTGGCGGCGGTGAACGCCGTGTGCACCGCCTGACCGAGCCGGCGCGACGGCGCGACGATCGCCTCGTTGTGCCCGGCTACAGCGGCCGGCAAGATGATGTGGAAGCCGCGCCCGCTGCTCGGCCCGCCGTCGGCGTGGATCGAGATGGCCGCGGCGGCGTGCGCCTCGT
>DASVHT010000166.1:0-3096 GCA_036382455.1 Dermatophilaceae bacterium | reverse complement strand
CTGTTGCCGTTGCTGGCCACACTCGGTGCCGCCGCCGAGCCGGTCACCTTCGACCTGCTGTGCACGTTTGCCGGAGTCGAGGCCGACGAGCAGTGGCGGGCGATGCTAGACGGGCCGTGGCGGCCGTTTCTGCAGGTGCAGTACGACAACAGTCTGGATGTTGAGCCCCAGTATGCCGTCTACCACGCCAGTCTGCGGGAGTTTCTGGGCGGCCGGCTGGCCGAGGAGGCGCTGGCGCAGATGGGCGGGTCGTACGGGAACGGCCCGAGCGGCGTCCAGGCTCGGGGGGCGGTTGGCGGTGGGGACGCGGCGCATCCCCATACGACGTTCGGCTACTGAGACGCGGTCGGCAGCAACGCACTGCCCCGCAGGGGGTGACCAAGGTGCCGCTGCCTCCACAGCCGGCAGCCGGACGGACTCACCCCTGGCCGGCTTCCTCCGCCACGCGCTCCAGCTGGCTCCGGTAGTTCTCCCACCACGCCTGGTTGCCTGGCGTCAGGTTGTCGTTGCCGTCTCGCAGTCCTGCGGCCCCGTCGATGAGCTCCCGGATGATATCCGCGTGGCCGGCATGCCGATCAGTCTCGGAGATCATGTGTACCAGGATCCGGTGCAGCGTCACCTCGTTCCGGTCGTCCGGCCACCACGGCACATGGCCGAGTGCGTCCAGCGCCAACGTGTCGATCGTCGCGTCCGAGTGCGCCCACGCCCGTTAGTACAGCCCAACGATTTGCTCGCGCGACTCATCGGCGGTAGCCCACATGTCCGCGTTGGGTTCGGCGTCGTCCTCGGCCTGCTCCCGTCGGTGATGCCCGACCCCCGTTCGCCGTCTGGATGGAAGAACGGCTCCGGGTTGGCGCCGCGGCAAGCTCCGTGCCGTTGCCAGCGCCACTGCGCGGCCGACGACCCGGGAAGGCCGCGCAGGTCGGCCCCCGAAGCGGGCGGTGTCGTGTCTACCTGCGAGGAGGACACCTGCGTCGCGATTAGTAGTGACTGCTGCAGTAGGAAACAGGTGTGGACCGTGATTCGCCGGCCGCGTTGTACGCACTAACCACAATCATATCGGAGCACGAGCCAACTGCGGTGCCGTGGAATTGAGTGGAGTTCGTGTTCTCCACTCCGATCAGCGTGCCGTTCTGATACACGCGGAAGCCGTTTTCATTGTTTGAGTTGTCAGTCCACCGCAGCACGCCGTAGAACTGATCAACGTGCACATCTGTCGGCGCGGCAGGCAGGAGTGACTGCTGCCCGGCCGAGGGGTTCTGCGAGTTCTGCCCGGCCGAGGGGTTCTGCGTCAAGGGGTTCCATTGCATCAAATTAGGGGTTGCCAGCTCCGAGATAATGTCGTCAAGTACCTCCTTGTTGTGGGGCATGTTGATGTGGAAGCAGGGTGAGTTCCATATCGCTCCGACCCTCGCCGCCAAAAAGGAGTAGAAAGTCACTGCGATAGCCGCACCCGCCTTGGCGTCAGCCACTGCCCCCGCTCCGCTTTCATCCAAACCCTTCATAACATCGGCGGGAACTTGATCGAGCCTTTGGTCCAGGAGTTGCGGTAGGGAGCACGTGTAGGTCTTGGGGTAGACGATCTTGCCTCCGGTGGCGCTGCCTGACCCGGCGTCGAGGCGCTGTCCTTTGACGTCGATGACCGCGTCACCAATGCTCTTGCCGTTGGCGCTGACTGGCCATAGGAGGTTGTAGGTGATCTCGCCAACGACCTCGTGGACGTGGACGCTACCCGGCCACTCGGGCAGCTGCTTCAGTCCATCCGAGTCAGGACGGAGGCCCTTCGTCCCAGCGTCATCTTTGAGTCCCCACAGCTGACAGCCAATAAAGCCGTGCATCAACGGGATTGGGGGGATTGGGCACAAGGCAGACAATAGCGTCTGCGTGCTCGGGTCGTTCGTCGCGTTGGCTAGATATGCGCCGCCAAAGGGCGTGTCGATGGTGAATACGTCGGAGACCTCGCTGCCGACGCCGCTTTGACCAAGGGCGTACTTCGCCAGCAGCCCCCCCATGGAGTGGGCGATAACGACGACTTTGCGGCCGCTCTTCTCAGCAAGGCAGGAGATCGCGTGAGCTAACTTGAGCCCGAGGTCCTGGTCGGTCACCCACGCCAGAGTCGGCGGATTCCTACCATCGTCGTAACCGGACTTGCTGCTCCAGTCGAAAGTATAGGAAGCCGCCTCAGGGGCGCCCGGCTTGCTCATTTCCGTTTGGAGGTAGCCGGCAGGCGAGTCGATGTACTGGCCCTGGTTAAGAAGCGGCTTGGGCTTTTGTTCTTTCCACATGTCCGAGGTCGACATGATCCCGTGCACGAAGAGAATCGGGGTCTCGCCCGGTTTGACCGACAAAGGCGCATACGACTGATGGCTGCAGGGGTCATCCGCAGCCGCGACCGTCGGTGCGAAGGGGAGGAGCAGCAGCGTGCTGATAAGGGCTACGCAGAGTCGGTGAACAGAACTCGCCATTGCCCCCCCTGGCGCAGAAGGTAGAAGTGCCTCTTGGCGGGTGGCTGCCCCACTACGCGGACGACCCCGGTGACTAGGCCGCGATCACCGTCTTGCCGCCAGCTGTTAGGTTCGACGTCGATTACTGTCGCCGTCGGCGCAGCGTCCCCGTTGGTCAGTGCGGGCGCGAACTGGTTGACGACTGCGCTTCGAACGGCGTCGAGGTTGGGTGCCACGAAACGCCAGAGGGTCTCGGTCACCTCCTGCGGAACAGGCGTATCGGCCTTGCCTTCCACGCCAGCGGTGCCAGGAGCTGACGACGATCGGCCTTTGTCGACCGCGTCGAGGGACCTGTCAACCGAGCTGACAGCGGCCGCGGGTCGTTGAAGATACCGGTAGGCGACCACGCCCGACACGCCCACAACGCCGAGGACCACGACGAGGATCAGCACAACCCGGAGTCGACTGGCGGTGAGCTCGTGCCACAACCTGGTCATCCTGTTCCCCCGCTGCAGCCAAGCGGATCAATACGAATTCTCGTCAACGTAATTGCGCCCTCTCGTGGTGCGGCTCTGCCACTGTGGGACGTGAAGTAGCAACCCCACCCGGGCTGCGGCCGAGGAGCAGGGCAATGACCAGCACCAGCAGCGAA
>DASVHT010000165.1:0-6715 GCA_036382455.1 Dermatophilaceae bacterium | reverse complement strand
GTTCCCCGCGGTGACGGCAAGACCGTCATCCGCGTGCGCCGTGGCTCCTCGCTGACCGATTTCGCCGACAAGATCAATGCCAACCCGGCCAGCCTGGTCACGGTGCTCATCCACCTCGGTGAGATGGCCACGGCAACCCAGTCCCTGGACGAAGAGACGTTCCGCGTGCTCGGTGCCGAGCTCGGCTACCTGGTCGAGGTCGTCTCTCCTGAGGACGAGGAGCGCGAGCTGCTCGGTCAGTTCAACATCGACCTTGACGCCGAGCTGGCGGACGAGGGCGACGAGGATCTCGAGGCTCGCCCCCCGGTCGTGACCGTCATGGGCCACGTCGACCACGGAAAGACCAAGCTTCTTGATGCGATCCGCTCTTCGGAGGTCGCACTGGGCGAGGCCGGTGGCATCACCCAGCACATCGGTGCCTATCAGGTCTACACCGAGCACGAGGGCCACGAACGCGCCATCACCTTCATCGACACCCCCGGCCACGAGGCCTTCACGGCGATGCGTGCCCGTGGTGCCAGCGTCACCGACATCGCGATCCTCGTGGTCGCCGCCGATGACGGCGTGATGCCGCAGACGATCGAGGCGCTCAACCATGCTCAGGCCGCCGGTGTGCCGATCGTGGTCGCCGTCAACAAGGTGGACAAGCCAGGGGCCAACCCCGACAAAGTCCGTCAGCAGCTCACCGAGTACAACCTCGTCGCAGAGGAGTACGGCGGCGACACGCTGTTCGTCAACGTCTCGGCCAAGGAGCGCACGAACATCGACACCCTCCTCGAGGCGGTGCTCCTGACTGCCGACGCTGGCCTCGACCTGCGGGCCAACCCCAACAAGGATGCTCGTGGTGTGGCCATCGAAGCCCACCTCGACAAGGGTCGTGGCCCTGTGGCCACGGTGCTGGTCCAGTCGGGGACGCTGCGCATCGGCGACTCGATCGTGGCCGGAGGTGGCTATGGCCGCGTCCGCGCCATGCTCGACGAACATGGTGGCTTGGTCGAGGAGGCCACGCCGGCGCGCCCGGTCATGGTGCTGGGTTTGACGTCCGTGCCCGGCGCGGGTGACACCTTTCTCGTGGCGCCCGACGACCGTACCGCTCGGCAGATCGCCGAACGTCGCGAGGCGGCCCAACGTGCGGCCAGCCTGGCCAAGCGCCGCAAGCGGATCAGTCTCGAGGACCTCAACGAGGCGCTGGCCGCTGGCAAGGTCGACAACCTCAACCTCATCCTCAAGGGTGACGTCTCGGGTTCTGTCGAGGCGCTCGAGGACGCTTTGCTCAAGATCGACGTCGGCGACGAGGTCGACCTGCGGATCATCCACCGTGGGGTGGGTGCGATCACGCAGAACGACGTCAACCTGGCAACGGTCGACAGCGCCGTCATCATCGGCTTCAACGTCAAGCCCGCGGAACGGGTCGCTGAGCTGGCCGACCGCGAGGGCGTTGACCTGCGGTTCTACTCGGTCATCTACTCCGCGATCGAGGACATCGAGTCCGCGCTCAAGGGCATGCTCAAGCCGGAGTACGAAGAGATCAAGCTGGGCACCGCCGAGGTTCGCGAGGTGTTCAAGTCCTCGAAGTTCGGCACCGTCGCAGGTTCGCTGGTTCGCTCCGGAGAGATCAGGCGCGGAACCAAGGCCCGCATCATCCGTGACGGCACCGTCGTCGCCGAGGGCGTCGAGATCTCTGGCCTGCGTCGCTTCAAGGATGATGTGACCGAGGTTCGCGAGGGCTTCGAGTGCGGCATCAACCTCGGCAGCTTCAACGACATCAGGGTTGACGACATCATCGAGACCCACGAGATGCACGAGATCCCGCGCGCTTGATCGTTGCTGATCTGGATGTTCGGCGATGAGGAAGGGTAGGACCAATGGCTGATCCGGCACGCGCGAAAAAAATTGCAGACCGCATCAAGGTGCTTGTTGCCGAGACGCTGGAGTACCGCGTCAAGGACGAGCGACTCGGTTTCATCACGATCACCGATGTGCGGGTGACCGGCGACCTGCAGAACGCATCGGTGTTCTACACCGTGTTCGGTGGTGAGGCCGAGCGTGCCGAGACGGCGGCGGCGCTCGAGTCGGCGAAGGGCAAGCTCCGCTCGGCTGTGGGCAGGGGCATCGGCATCCGGCTCACTCCGACCCTGGACTTCATCCCCGATGCCCTGCCCGAGGGTGCCGCCCATATGGAGGACCTGCTCGTCACGGCCAAGGCGCACGACGCCGAGGTAGCGGCCGCCTCGACCGGTGCGGCCTATGCCGGTGACCCGGACCCGTACAAGAAGCCGGACGTCGAAGAAGAAGACCCCGCCGAGGCATGACCACCCCTGACGGGCTGCTGATCGTCGACAAGCCAGCCGGATGGACAAGTCATGACGTGGTTGCCCGCGCTCGACGGCTGTGTGCCACCCGAAAAGTCGGCCATGCCGGGACGCTGGACCCGATGGCCACCGGTGTGCTCGTTCTGGGCATCAACCGAGCCACCAAGCTCCTGACCTTCCTCGTGGGCTGCGACAAGACGTACACCGCGACGATCCGCCTCGGTCAGTCCACTATCACCGATGACGCCGACGGCGAGATTGCCACGTCCCACGATGTCTCCGGTCTCACCGCCGAGGCGGTTCAGCGGGGGGTGGCCGCCCTCACCGGCGATCTGGCCCAGGTGCCCAGCTCGGTCAGTGCGATCAAGGTCAACGGGCAACGATCGTATGCGCGGGTGCGCGCCGGACAGGACGTCGTCCTGCCCAGCCGCCGGGTGACCGTCCGCCGGTTCGACATCCTCGACCACCGGACCAGATCTGTGCGGGGCCAGGTGGTCTGGGACCTCGACGTCCGGGTGGAGGTCTCGTCCGGCACCTACATCCGGGCTTTGGCGCGCGACCTCGGCGCAGCACTGGGTGTGGGCGGACACCTCACCGTTCTTCGGCGCACCCGTGTCGGGCGGTTCGGGATCGAGGGCGCGCACTCGATCCCCTATCTTGAGATCGCCAGCGAGGCTGACGGCATACCGATGGTCCCGCTGTCGGCTGCTGCGCGTGAATCCTTCGACGTGCGCGAGCTGACGGCACCTGAGGCGGTCGCCATCGGCTACGGCCAGCGAATAGCATCCCAGCTCGCAGGGCGCAGCCAGCCAATCGCTGCCTTTGCGCCCGACGGACACCTGGTGGCGATGCTCGACGAGAGCGGATCACTTGCCAAGGCCCGCGTCGTCTTCGCCCCGTTGGGTTCGTAGAGTGTCCCTCGTGCTCAGATGGACCGACCTCTCCCAGATCCCCCAGGGCTACGGCCCGACCGTGGTGACGCTGGGCAACTTCGACGGCGTGCACAAGGGTCACCACGCAGTGCTGACCGCCGTGGTCGAGCAGGCTGCGGCCCGTGGTGCCCATTCGGTTGCGGTGACGTTCGACCCGCACCCCGTCGCCGTTCTTCACCCGGAGCGGGCCCCGCAGATCATCATGACCCCGGAGGAGCGTCTCGACCTGCTCTCGGCCTCGGGACTGGACGCCGTGCTGGTCATGGAGTTCACCCGCGAGTTCGCCCAGTGGACCCCGGAGCGCTTCGTGGTCGAGGTCTTCGTCAACGCGCTGGGCGCGAGCCTGGTCGTCGTGGGCGAGGACACCCGGTTCGGTGTCCGCAACTCCGGCGACGTCGCTGCGTTGCGCCGGCTCGGTGCAGAGCACGGCTTCGAGGTCCTCGCCCTCGCCGACATCGGCAACGGGGGCCGTTGGTCCTCCAGCCGGGTTCGCGACCTCGTGACCAAGGGTGATGTGGCGGGCGTGGCGGAGATCCTGGGACGCCCGCACCGGGTCGCCGGTGAGGTCGTTCACGGTGACCATCGGGGGCGCGAGCTCGGCTTCCCCACGGCGAACCTGAGCCAGGCTGCAACGGGGTTGATCCCTGCCGATGGTGTCTACGCGGGCTTCCTGGTCCGCCCGACCCTGCCCGACCGCGATCCCGACCACACGCTGCCTGCCGCGATCTCGATCGGCACCAACCCGACCTTCGCCGGAACCCAGCGCCGTGTTGAGGCCTACGTTCTTGATCGCACCGACCTCGAGCTCTACGGTGAGCGCGTGGTGTTCGAGTTCATCGAACGACTGCGGCCGACGGAGAAGTTCGACTCCGTCCAGTCCCTGGTCGTGCAGATGCGCGATGATGTGGAACGCTGCCGGGCGCGGCTGTCCTCCACCTCTGACCACGATCAGGAGCGACCATGAGCAACGCTGCGAGCGACGAGCGCAACGACCTCTCCCTCATCGAGCATCGGGCCCGTTCGGTGGCCCAGCTGTTCGTCGACCGGGTGGCGAAGTCTCCTGACGCAGAGGCGTTCCGGTTCCCCAGGGAGGACGGGTGGGAGTCCGTCACCTGGGCGCAGACCGATGAACGCGTGCGCCGGATAGCCGCCGGTCTGATCGCATTGGGCATCGAGTCGGAGCAGCGTGTGGCCCTCGCGTCGAGCACTCGCTACGAGTGGGTGATCGCCGACCTGGCCGTGATGCTGGCCGGGGCGGCCACGACGACCATCTATCCCACCACGTCCGAGTCCGACGTCACCTACATCGCCCGCGACTCCCAGAGCCGGATCGTCTTCGCCGAGGACGACGTCCAGATCGCCAAGTTTCGCGCCAACCGCTCTGAGCTGCCCGAGGTTGTCAAGATCGTCACCTTCGACGGAACGCCCGACGGCGACTGGGTCATCTCACTGGCCGATCTGGAGCAGCTCGGCGCCGCACACCTGGCGCAGGTGCCCTCTGTGGTGGATGACCGGATCGCCGCCATCGAGCCGCAGCATCTGGCCACACTCATCTACACATCCGGAACGACAGGGCGGCCCAAGGGAGTCCGCCTATCCCATGACTGCTGGACCTATGAGGCCGCAGGGATCGACGCCATCGGCATCCTGACGCAGGACGACCTGCAGTACCTCTGGCTGCCGCTTGCCCACGTGCTCGGCAAGGTCCTGCTGACCATCCCGCTGCAGATGGGGTTCCCAACTGCCATCGACGGGCGGGTGGACAAGATCGTGGAGAACCTGGCCGTCGTCAGACCGACGTTCATGGGTGCGGCCCCGCGCATCTTCGAGAAGGCCTTCAACCGGGTCACGACCACGATGAGCGCCGAGGGCGGTGTCAAGGCCATCCTGTTCGGGTGGGCCATCGGGGTCGGCCGCCAGGCCGCCGGCCGGCGTGCTGTCGGGCGTTCGGCGTCCGTTCTGCTGGGCGCCCAGCTTGCGCTTGCGGACAAGCTGGTCCTTGCCAAGGTCCGCGCCCGTTTCGGCGGCCGCATCAGGTTCTTCATATCCGGCTCCGCCGCACTGAACCGTGAGGTGGCCGAGTGGTTCGACGCCACGGGCATGCTGATCCTCGAGGGCTATGGCCTGACCGAGTCCAGTGCCGCCTCCTTTGTCAACCGGCCGGACGCCTACGCCTTCGGGAGCGTCGGCTGGCCGGTTCCGGGCACCGAGGTCCGCATCGCCGAGGATGGGGAGATCCTGCTCAAGGGCCCGGGCATCATGGAGGGCTACCACAACCTGCCCGAGGACAGCGCGGAGTCCGTGGACGATGATGGCTGGCTGCATACGGGGGACATCGGCAACGTCGACGAGCGAGGGTTCCTGCGCATCACCGACCGCAAGAAGGACCTGTTCAAGACCTCTGTCGGCAAGTACGTGGCCCCGTCCGCCATCGAGTCGATCTTCATGGGGGTGTGCCCCTATGCCAGCCAGCTGATCGTCCACGGTGACGGGCGCAGCTTCGTGACCGCGCTGGTCACCCTGGATGCCGATGCCATGGCGGGCTGGGCCGAACAGAACGACATGGCCGGTATGCCGTACGCCGAGGTTGTCAGCTCACCGGCGGTGCGCGTGATGGTTCAGGGCTACATCGACGAGCTCAACGCCAAGCTGAACCATTGGGAGACGATCAAGAAGTTCGTCATCCTGGACCGGGACCTGTCCGTCGACGACGGCGACCTCACCCCGAGCATGAAGCTCAGGCGCAGGGTGGTCGCCGGCAAGTACAAGAAAGAGCTGGACTCGCTCTACCCTTGAACCCATGCCCGAAGGCCTGCGCAGGAGCAGTCTCCCTGGCGTATCTCTCTTTCAGCGTCTTGAGCCGCTGCTGGAGCAGGTAAGCAAGCCGATCCAGTACGTCGGCGGTGAGCTCAACTCCACCGTCAAGGAGTGGGACTGCGGAGGGTTCGGTCCGGGTGGCGAAGAGCTGACCACCCGCTGGGCACTGATGTACCCCGATGCCTACGAGGTCGGCCTGCCCAACCAGGGCGTCATGATCCTGTACGAGGTCATCAACGAACGCCCCGATGCCCTGGCCGAACGGGCATATGCCGTATGGCCGGACATGGAGGCGCTGCTGCGCAGCGAGGGCGTCTCGGCCTTCACCGTTGACGGGCACCGGGCGCTGCGGGACTTCGACCTCTTCGGTGTCTCGTTCTCGACCGAGCTGGGTTACACCAACCTGTTGACCGCGCTGGACCTGGCCGGCATACCTCTGCACGCGCGCGACCGTGGTGAGGACGACCCGATCGTCATCGCCGGGGGGCACGCGGCGTTCAACCCCGAGCCGGCGGCGGACTTCATCGACGCTGCCATTGTGGGCGACGGCGAGCAGGCTGTCCTGGAGGTGACCGACCTGGTCTCGGCGTGGAAGGCCCAGGGTCGTCCGGGCGGTCGCCACGAGCTGCTGCTGCGGCTGGCGCGCACGGGTGG
>DASVHT010000164.1:0-18342 GCA_036382455.1 Dermatophilaceae bacterium | reverse complement strand
CCCGTTCGTCACGTGGGGAACCAATCCGGGTCAGGGTCTGCCGCTCTCCGCGAGTGTTCCCGACCCCGAGTCCTTCACCGATGAGTCCGATGTGGCCAACGCCAGGCGAGCCCTGGACTACATGGGCCTCACGGCCGGCACGCCCCTGAGGGAGATCCGGGTCGACACCGTGTTCGTCGGCTCCTGCACGAACGGCCGGATCGAGGACCTGCGCGCCGCGGCCGCGGTCCTCAAGGGCCACAAGGTCGCAAAGGGCGTGCGAATGCTCGTCGTTCCTGGTTCGACCAGGGTGCGTCTGCAGGCCGAGACCGAGGGTCTTGACAAGGTGTTCAGCGAGGCCGGCGCGGAATGGCGGCTGGCCGGCTGCTCGATGTGCCTGGGGATGAACCCGGACCAGCTGGCACCGGGGGAGCGCAGCGCCTCGACCTCCAACCGCAACTTCGAAGGTCGCCAGGGCAAGGGCGGGCGCACCCACCTGGTCAGCCCGCTCGTGGCAGCGGCCACCGCCCTGCGTGGCACTCTGTCGAGCCCCGCTGACCTCTGACGTCGTACCGAGCCACCGAGACACCGAGCCAGAACCGAGGAAGATCGCCATGGACAAGTTCACGACCTACACCGGTATCGGGGTGCCGCTGCGGCGCAGCAACGTCGACACGGACCAGATCATCCCGGCTGAGTACCTCAAGCGGGTGACGCGCACCGGCTTCGAGGATGGCCTCTTCGCGGCGTGGCGCAAGGACGAGACGTTCATCCTCAACAACTCGTTGTATGCCGCAGGATCAGTCCTGGTCGCCGGTCCAGACTTCGGGACCGGGTCCTCTCGCGAGCATGCGGTGTGGGCTCTGATGAACTACGGGTTCCGGGTCGTCGTATCGTCGCGGTTCGGTGACATCTTCCGGGGAAACAGCGGCAAGCAGGGGCTTCTCGCCGCCCAGGCGAGTCAGGGTGACGTCGACGTGCTCTGGAAGCTTCTCGAGGACGAACCGGGCGCCGAGATCACCGTGGACCTTCGGTCAAGAACCATCACCGCCGATGCCGCCCCCAGCGTCGTGGTGCCCTTTGAGCTGGATGACTACACCCGGTGGCGCTTGCTCGAGGGGCTGGACGACATCGGTCTGACATTGCGCCACGAGGCCGAGGTGACTGCTTTCGAGGCGAAGCGGCCAAGCTACAAGCCCATGACGATCGACGCCTGATCCGAAGCAGAGGCTCGTGAAAGCCCTTCAGCAACACTTTCTTTCCCCGAGCGGTACTTTTTTTCGGGTGTTGCTGGGTGGGTCGATGAGCACCCGTCGAGGCATTTCAGAGGTGCGCGGTGCCGACCACACAACGCCGTCAGGCCATGTTGGTTAAGAGACCCGTCTCGACGAATAGGGTTGTGACTTAACGGAATTCACATTGAGCCGTCAAGTCCTGGGCGTCAGCAGTGTTGATCCGTAACGAGCGGGAAGTCCCAGCTGTCGTCGAGACAGGCTCGAACGGGGTGTCCCAAAGACGTTGCGACACAACGATTCCGTGGTGCCTCGGTGGTGGACTCCGACTGGTTGTACCCCTAACGTCATTCTCAAGTCGGGCGGTGGCCCGGCCGCCCAAATTCGTCGGGCAAGGAGCTCGGTGAACATTTTCCTCAGGAGGGGAAGACGTGAACAAGGGACAATTGATTGCCGCCATTGAGGGTCGTCTCGGTGGCAAGAAGGCCGCGGCCGATGCTCTCGAAGCAGTGCTGGACGTCATCATTCGTGAGGTCGCCAGCAAACGTAAGGTCGGCATCACCGGCTTCGGCACGTTCGAGCGCGCAGCACGCGCGGCGCGAACCGGCCGCAACCCGCGCACCGGCGCCAGCGTCAAGATCAAGAAGACCGCTGTTCCGAAGTTCAAGGCAGGCACGGCTTTCCGCACCTACGTCGCCGACCCCCGTCAGCTCCCCAAGACCACTGCCGCCGGTGCCAGGGCCTCTGCTGGCTCTGCTACCCCAGCCAAGGCTGCGGTCAAGAAGGCTGCGGTCAAGAAGGCTGCGGTCAAGAAGGTCGCGGTCAAGAAGGTTGCCGTGAAGAAGGCCGCCCCGGCCAAGGCTGCGGTCAAGAAGGCCGCCGTGAAGAAGGCCGCTGTCAAGAAGGCCTGACGTACGACGCAACCCCAAGGAAGGGTCGGCACCTCGCAAGGTGTCGGCCCTTCCTGCGTCCAGGCGGACTACGGTGTCAGGCGGCTGTCATCGCCGCGGATCAGAGAATGGGCTCGCCGTCGCCGATGCCGACGATCCACAGCCGGGTCACCGCGGACCCTGACATCTCGATGCTGACGCGTTGGCCCGGGCGCAAGAGGCGCAGGCCGCTGCCGTCCAACACGCTGCCGCCAAAGGGAACTTCGAGCCCATCGTCAAGCAGCACGCTGCCCGAACCGCTCTTGTCGTCATATTTGTGCACGCTGGCTTGCATGGGGTCAGGCTAGTCCCAGGCCAGGTGAAGCACTGCTGCGGTGTACCTGCCAACCCCGATGTCGAGGGCACGGCGCAGAGCCAGGTCGTCGTCCACATCGGTGCGCAGGGCGGGGAGGTCCAGCTCCAGCCGTACGCATTCGCGCGCGTGCTCACGTGCCGAGGCCGGGCCAAATCTCGGATGGAGACCTTGGGGGGCCAGAGCGGCGAGCAGCACCGTGCCCATGCCGGACGTGTCCGGGACAAAGGCTCGCGGGTAGGCCGCGCACGAGCAGAGAGCGTCCGTGAGGTCCTCGGGCCGGAGGGTGGGGATGTCGCCGAGCAGGACTGCCGTCGGGCCCGGGCCCAGGACTCGGTCGACGTAGGCGATCCCCTCGCCAATGGCGGGGTTGAGGCCATCGCCGTTGTCGGCTACAACGGTGCCGCCCTGATCGTGCACGAAAGCGGCGGTGAGCTCATCGCCCGTCACGACGACCAGCTGGGCTGGCGGAATACACGTGACAGCCGCGGTGATCGTGTCCAGGGCGAACGCATGCGCCAGATCGGCCCGCGCCACCCCATCGGGTGGATGCAGGCGACTCTTGGCGGCCGGCTGGCCCTTGACCGGGACGATCAGTCGCCAGCGGTCGATGTCGGGGGGACGCATCGCCATGATCGTGTCAGGACCGGCGTGCTCGTCTCGACACCGACCCTCTCCTGCGGCGAAGATGACGGCCAACCGGGCCGCAACAGGGGACGATGGCCATCAAGAACACAATGGATGGAGCCTCGGTGCCGCGAACCAGACCAGATCGGCAGCTGCCGAGGTCATACCGTGGCCTCGCGATGATCATCCGACCGGTGATGATGCTGCTGACCCGTCGCGACTGGAGCGGCGCCGAGAACTTCCCGGCCAGCGGCGGTTTTGTGGTCTGCCCGAACCACATCTCGTACGTCGACGTGTTCGCCTTCGCACATTTCCTGTACGACAATGGGCATCCGCCGTTCTTCCTGGCCAAGGCAGGGGTCTTCAAGATCCCGATCGTCGGCAGGCTCCTGACCGCCGCACAGCAGATCGAGGTCAAACGTGGCACGAGTCATGCTGCCGAGGCCTTCTCGGCCGCCGTCGTTGCCCTCGAGGACGGCAAGTGTGTCCCCATCTTCCCGGAGGGCACACTTACCCGCGATCCGGGGATGTGGCCGATGACCGCCAGGACCGGCGCCGCCCGGGTGGCCCTGACGACACGGTGCGAGGTAATTCCTGTCGCCCAATGGGGGCCGCAGGAGATCCAGGCGCCTTACGCCAGGGAGCTCCACCTGTTCCCACGCAAGACCATGCGGATGATCGCGGGGCCCGCTGTCGACCTCAGCGACCTGTACGACAGGCCCCTCAGCGCCGCTATCCTGCGTGAGGCAACGGACCGGATCCTGGACGCCATCACACGACAGCTCGAGACCATCCGGGGGGAGCGTGCCCCCACCACCCGTTTTGACTCGCGCACCGCCGGGGTTGCGGAGATTGGCAACCCCAACAGACGCCGTCGCACCAAGCCTGCGGACACGGCTGACGGAGAGTCGTCGTGACCCGCGTCGCCGTGTTCGGCACGGGGAGCTGGGGTACGGCATTTGCCGCGGTTCTCGCGGATGCCGGGTCACAGGTCCGGCTCTGGGGTCGGCGGGCCGAGTTGGTCGGGCGCATCAACGACTCCCACGTCAACGATGACTACCTCCCGGATCTTCTTCTCTCCGAGGCGATCTCGGCGACCACGGACCCCGAGGAGGCCCTGGATGGCGTCGACATCGTGGTTCTTGCGCTCCCGTCGCAGACGCTGCGGGTCAATCTGGTGGCGTGGGCCCACTTCCTTCCGCATCATGCGGCCGTCGTGTCGTTGATGAAAGGTGTCGAGCTGGGCACGGCCAAGCGGATGAGCGAGGTCATCGCCGAGGTGGCAGGTGTGGCTCCTGAGCACATCGTCGTCGTGTCAGGACCCAACCTGGCCTCGGAGATTGCGGCCAAACAGCCGGCGGCCTCGGTCGTGGCGTGTGTCGACGAGTCGTTGGCCGAACGGGTGGCAGTCGCCTGCGCAGCGCCGTACTTTCGGCCGTACACGAACACGGACGTTGTCGGCACCGAGCTCGGGGGCGCGGTCAAGAACGTCATTGCCCTCGCTGTCGGCATGGCCGAGGGCATGGGCATGGGGGACAACACCAAAGCCACGATCATCACCCGGGGTCTGGCTGAGACAGTGCGGCTCGGCGTGGCCCTGGGAGCTGATCCGGCCACGTTCTCCGGTCTGGCAGGAGTCGGTGACCTGATTGCCACGTGCATGTCGCCGCTGTCACGCAACTACACCTTCGGCGTCAACCTTGGTCGGGGCATGACGGTCGGTGAGGTGGTGGCCATGAGCAGACAGACGGCGGAGGGGGTCAAGTCCTGTCAGTCCATCCTGCAGCTGGCTCACCGTCACGGGATCGATGTCCCGATCATCGAGAACGTCGCAGCAGTGGTCCACGAGGGTCGCGCGCCCGACCTGGTTGCCGACATGTTGATGTCCCGCGCCCGCAAGGCTGAGACGAACTGACCCTCAGTTCGGCGAGGTCACCTGGGCCAGCGCCTTGTCAAGATCACGCCAGAGGTCCTCGACGTCCTCGACGCCAACGCTGAGTCGCAGCAGGTTGTCCGGGACCGACGCTGGTTCGGCAGGATGCCTTCGCCGGCGTTCGATCAGCGACTCCACACCACCAAGACTGGTCGCATGGGTCCACAGCCGGACCCGTGCCGCTACGGCTTCGGCCCCTTCCGCGCCACCCTCAACCTCGATCGCGATGATCGAGCCGAAACCCGGGTAACGCACCCGTTGCACGGCGTGGTGGCCCTGCAGCCGGGCTGCCAGGTCGGCGGCGTTGGCACTCGAGCGCTCGACCCTCAGGTGCATGGTCCGCATCCCGCGCAGGGCCAGCCAGGTCTCCATGGGACCCGCGATCGCTCCGTGGATCAGCCGGTGCCCGGCGAGTGTCTCCTGGAGCGCCCGGCCACGATCGGTGTCGGCTGTGACAGTCGCGCCCAGAATCACATCGGCATGTCCTGCGAGGTACTTCGTGACCGAATGGACCACGACGTCCGCGCCCATCGATAACGGCTGCTGGATCAGCGGCGTGGCAAAGGTGTTGTCGCACAGGACGACGGCGCCTACGTCGTGGGCTGCCTCGAAGAGGCGCGGGAGGTCCGCGACCTCGAGCATCGGGTTGGTGGGGGACTCGGCCCACAGCACGTCGGCCCCCTCCAACGCCACGACCACAGCCTCCGTATCGCTGATGTCGACCCTGCGCAGGACCGCTCGCCCGGCCTTCTCGAGAGACTCCAGGATCAAGCCGGTGCCGCTGTATGCGTGGGTCGGAGCCACGATGACGGCCCCCTGGGGTGCGACGGACAGGGCGGCCGCGATGGCAGCCATCCCGGACGAGAAGACCAGCGCGGATCCGCCCTCGAGCGTGCCCAGAACGTCCTCGAACGCGGTCCAGGTCGGGTTGCCACCGCGGGCGTAGTCGACCGCTCCGTCCGCGACGTAGGTCGAGGAGAGCTCCAGGGGGGCATTGAGCCCGGCCCCGGGAACGCGTGGCTGCCGACCCGCCGAGACCAGGATCGAAGCGGGGGTGAGGCCTTCGTGATTCGCGTTCACCCACTCAGCGTAGGGCCAGGGGTGTGAGGGGGTCAGTCGCGGCGCTCGGGCGATAAGGTCACTTGCGATGAACGACACCAACGAACCCAGCCCCGAGCCCACCGACGCGCCGCCCCGCAAGCCCACGGTGGCGATCGTCTTCGGCGGACGGTCGTCGGAGCACTCCGTGTCCTGCTCCACCGCCGCCGGGGTGATGAAGGCCATCGACCGTGCCGTCTACGACGTGCTTCCGATCGGCATCGCCAAGGACGGTCGTTGGGTCCTGGCCTCCGGTGACGCCACGGCGCTCGAGCTCTCGCCCGGCCACGTCCCCGAGGTCGACGGCTCCGGCGTCGGGGTGCTGGTCCCCCTGAGCACCACTGAGAGGTCATTGAGCATCCTGGAGCCCGGAGCCCCGCCCAAGGCCCTGACCGAGGTTGACGTGGTGTTCCCGCTACTGCATGGCCCCTTCGGGGAGGACGGCACGATCCAGGGCCTCCTGGAGCTGGCCGATATCCGCTATGTCGGTTCGGGTGTTCTCGCTTCGGCGGTGATGATGGACAAGCAGTACATGAAGGTCGTATTCGCCGGACACGGCCTCACGGTCGGCCCGTACGTCGTGATCACGGACCGCGAGTGGCAACGTGACCCCGTGGCGTCGATGGATGCCGTCGCTTCTCTGGACTGGCCCGTTTTTGTCAAGCCGGCTCGCGCCGGATCGAGCATGGGCATCAGCAAGGTGTCCGAGCCCGATGCCCTGAGGGCAGCCATCGAGTACGCCAGGGAGTATGACCCGAAGGTCATCGTGGAGGCCGGCATCGTCGGCAGAGAGATCGAGTGTGGCGTCCTGGAGGGCCGCGACGGAGCTGCCCCCCGAACCAGTGAGGTCGGAGAGATCGAGGTCGTCCGGGGTCATGACTTCTACGACTTCGAGGCCAAGTACCTGGCGGAGTTCGATGTCGAGCTCACCTGCCCCGCAGACGTGCCCGAGCATGTGGCCAACGAGGTACGCCGTGTTGCCGCGGCTGCGTTCGAGGCCGCCGGTTGCGAGGGTCTGGCCCGGGTGGACTGCTTCTACACCGAGCACGGGGACGTGATCATCAACGAGATCAACACCATGCCCGGCTTCACGGCGCTGTCGATGTACCCCCGGATGTGGGCTGCCTCGGGGCTGAGCTACCCCGATCTGATCGACGAGCTGATCCAGCTGGCGCTGGCCCGGCGTACGGGCCTTCGCTGACGTCCGCCCTAGAGGCAGTGCCGCTCGCCTTGGGGAATGGCCGATGCGGCAGCGCCGAACGCCGGCAGCAGCAAAGGTTCGGGCCTGTACGCGCTGGGCACCAGGACCTCGATCGCCGGTGACCGGCCATACGTGGTGAACCTCATCCCATCCCCCAGCTGATGGGCGACCCAGTCGACGCCGCTGACGGACACACACTGGTCCGTCGTCGGGCCGATCGGAGCCAACCCGCATCGGGCAATGATTGCCGGGTCGCCCCAGGCCCGCACTGCAGCGGAGGACGATGTCGTCGGGCGAAGTGGCTGTCCACCAACGGTCTTGGGCCAGTGCAGCGCAGCCGAGCGACACGATGGGGACCCAGCGTCAGCCGGGTCTGCTACCTCGACGGACGACGAGCACGCAGCCAGGACCCCCGTGAGAAGGATCGCGCCGAGGAACGCCGACGGCCGCCCTCGCAATGCTGCGCTCAGACGTGCACGACCGTGCACGTGAGGGTCCGGGTGATGCCCGGGACGTCCTGGATCTTGGCGATGACCAGCTTGCCGAGA
Organism: Dermatophilaceae bacterium; assembly: GCA_036382455.1. Lineage (GTDB taxonomy): Bacteria > Actinomycetota > Actinomycetes > Actinomycetales > Dermatophilaceae > UBA4719. The sequence continues at coordinate 10,482 of DASVHT010000164.1, read as the reverse complement.
TCGTCGACGGTACGGGCCTCAACGCGTGCGATGACGTCATAAGGACCAGTGACGTCCTCGGCCATGGTGACACCGGAGATGCCCGCGATCGCCTGGGCGACCATGGCCGCCTTGCCCACTTCGGACTGAATCAGGACGTAGGCCTGGACCACCACGACGCCTCCAAGGGAATGTGATCGGAGCTCTTCACTCCGAGATTGACTGACCGGTCCCTAGATGAACCCGGCTGTCCAGACGTTACCGTGCGGAGGCACGATACGTCCCACTGGGGAGGCCACATGTTGAACCAACGCGCTGACGCCGCAGGGCCCACGCTCGCGGACATCGGGGAGGACGAGCTGCTGTCCACGATCTTCCCTCTGCTGCCGGGCGGGCCGGGCATCCTGATCGGGCCCGGTGACGACACCGCATTGCTGAGCGCTCCCGGAGGTTCGGTGCTGGCGACGACCGATGCGATGGTGCGGGGTCGCGACTGGCTGGACGAGTGGTCGTCCGGCGCGGACGTGGGAGCCAAGATCGTGGCGCAGAACCTTGCCGACATTGCTGCCATGGGTGGCGTCTCGACCGGTCTCCTGGTCACGTTGATCGCTGACCCCAGGACGTCCCTGGCTTGGGTCCGGGACTTCACCGAGGGCCTGGTCCAGGCGGCCAGCTCGGCAGGCGTGCCAGTGGTTGGTGGTGATCTCTCCTCAGCACCTGCAGGGGTTCTCGTGGTGTCGGCGACGGCCCTGGGGCACTGTGAAGGTCGTCAGCCGGTACGCCGTTCCGGAGCGCGGGCGGGCGACGTCCTCGCCGTATGCGGCAGCCTGGGCCACTCCGCCACCGGCTTGCTGCTCATGCAGCGTGGCGAGACCGGACGCGCATCGGAGCTGGTGAGCTACCACCGGCGACCGCGGCCGCCATACGGCCAGGGGCCCGCCGCGGCGAGGGCCGGTGCAACGGCGATGCTCGACATCAGCGACGGGCTGGGACGGGACGCGGGCCGACTGGCGAGGGCTAGCGGGGTGCGGATCGAGCTCGACGAGCTGCGGCTTGCCGACGACGTGGCGCAGCTCCACGAGGTGGTCACCGAGGACGACGCGTGGCGCAATGTCATCGAGGGTGGTGAGGAGCACTCGCTGCTCGCCTGTTTCCCGTCGGAGGCCGTGCTGCCCGACGGCTGGCGAAGGATCGGCGATGTGGTGGTCGGTGCTGGCGTGTCCCTGGGCGGCGAACCGGTGATCGGCGGTGGCTGGGACCACTTCGGAGGCTGAACCGTCAGTCAGGACAAGACGAAACCGACCTCCGCGAGGAGATCGGCTTCGGAAAGCAGCGCATTGGTAACGCGGCGACGGGCCTAACGCTTGACCTTGCCGGCCTTGAGGCATGAGGTGCAGACGTTGAGCCGCTTCGGGGTGACACCCGCAGCACCGACCAGAGCCTTGACGCGCTGGATGTTGGGATTCCAGCGGCGCTTGGTGCGGCGGTGCGAGTGCGAGATGTTGTGACCGAAGCCCGGCCCCTTGCCGCAGACGTCGCAGTTGGCAGCCACGGGGTTTCTCCTGAAGATTGATGGGGTGGTGAATGGTCCGGAGTTCCACGGCAGGCGGGTGGCACGCACCAACAGGGCGCACGCACCAACCATGGGGAACCGGTCAAGAGTAGCCGAGTCGGTGGGTTGGGCCAAAATGGGTGGGTCTGCAGGTTTGGGCCTGCCCAAGCGAGACAGGTTTGGGCCTGCCCCATACGAGACGGGGGTGCGAGCATTAGCCTCACGGCAGATGGGGCGCACAACGCAGCGGAGGTGATGGGTGTGGGCGGCGACGGCAGCCGGCTCGAGCGACTGGACTCCCGTGCCGCCCGACGCTGGGCGATGGCCACCCGGGCCGCCTTCGCCACCCACCGGGCCGAGATCGACGAGCTCAACGTCTTCCCGGTGCCGGACCGCGACACCGGCACGAACCTCTACCTGACGCTGGACTCTGCGCTCGAGGCGGCGCGAGAGGCCTCGCCGGGGACGGTTCCTGGCGCTGAGCCGACGCTGGCAGGCGACGCGGCGGCACTGGCGCGGGCCTGCCTGCTGGCCGCTCGTGGTAGCTCAGGCGTCATTCTCAGCCAGCTGGTCCGGGGTCTCAGTGAGATCATCGGCGAGGCGGCGACTCGTGGCATCGGGGGCCTGGGAGGCATCGACGGCCCAACACTCGCGCTGGCCGTACGCCGGGCCAGCGACCGTGCCTATGCCAGCGTGACCCGGCCGGTCGAGGGGACGATCCTGTCGGTGGCCGCCGCCGCCGCCAGCGCCGCTGAGCGGGCTGTGGCCACGGGCTCCGACCTGTATGCCGTCGCCCAGGCCTCGCTGGCTGCGGCCAGGGTGGCGTTGGCCGGCACGACGGCCCAGCTGCCGACCCTCGCTCGCGCGGGCGTCGTTGATGCCGGTGGCATGGGCTACGTCCTCGTGCTCGAGGCGCTCGAGCGCGTCATCGCCGGTGAGCTGGCGTCCGACCGGGGAGCCGCTCGCGCCGCGCGTTCGCAACCTCGCGCCCCCCGGGACGCGCCGCACACTGTTCCCGGCGCCGATCCTGACGCGGCCGAGTGTGGCCCACGCGAGCCGGGCGGGCCGGCATACGAGGTCATGTACCTGCTCTCGGACAGCGACGAAGATGCGGTCTCCGGGCTCCGCCTCCGGCTGGACGAGCTGGGCGACTCGGTCCTGCTCGTCGGAGGTGAGGACCTCTGGAACGTGCACGCACACGTCGACGACGTCGGTGCGGCCATCGAGGCAGGCATCGAGGCGGGTCGGCCGCATCGCATCGAAGTCACGAACTTCGGCGACCAGGAGCGCGCCAGGACGACCCCATCCGCCGGCGGCGTGGTTGCCGTCGTTGCGTGCGCTGCCGGTGACGGTCTGGCGGAGGTGTTCCGCGCAGCAGGTGCCGTGGTCGTGTCCAGTCGGCCTGGCCTGCGGGCCTCCGCGGGCCACCTGCTGGATGCCGTGCGTTCTTCCGGCTCGAGATCCGTGCTCATTCTGCCCAACGACAGCGACATCGAGCTCGCGGCGGAGGCGGCAGCCTCGGCAGCCGGCGGCATGGGTATCGAGGTGCACGTCGTCCCGTCGGTCTCGGCCGTCCAGGGCATCGCTTCGCTTGCCGTCTTCGAGCCCGCGGTCAGCGCTGCGGACAACATGGTGGCGATGAGCGCTGCAGCCTCGGCGACTCGCCACGGAGCTGTCACGGTGGCCGGCAAGGAGGCTTTGACCGACGCCGGATGGTGCCACCCGGGCGACGTCGTGGGCCTGGTCGATGGTGATGTCGTCGCCGTCGGCAAGGATCTGGCTGTGGTTGGCGCGGAGGTGGTCGGCCGACTGCTTGCCAGCGGCGGGGAGCTGTTGACCATCATCAACGGTGTCGGTGGGGGACCGGAGATCTCGGCCGCCATCGCCGCGTCGACACGGGAGGGAAGCGACGTCGAGGTCAGCATCATCGACGGCGGGCAGGCGAGCTATCCGCTGCTGCTCGGGGTCGAGTGACGTGGCGGATCTGACCACCCCGCTCGGCCGCCTTGTCGGTAAGACGTCAGTCAGCCCCCTGGCCAAGCATCGAGGCGTCCACACTGTCGGCGACCTGCTCGACTTCGTCCCCCGGCGTTACAGCGAGCCGGGCAAGCTGACCGACCTGTCAGGTCTGGTCGAGGGTGAGGACGTCACGGTCGTAGCCCGGGTTGACCGTGCCACGACCCGGCCGATGCGCCAGCGCAAGGGCAGGATGCTCAACGCCATCATCACCGACGGGGTCCACGAGCTCGATCTCACCTTCTTCAGCGCCTATGGCCACGAGGGGAGGCTGGTCCCTGGGGCCCTGGGCCTGTTCTCGGGCATCGTCGGGCGCTACCAGGGGACGTGGCAGCTGACCCACCCGGACTACGAGATCCTCGACCCGGAGGGAGAGGACGCAGCAGTCCAGGAGCACATGAGCCACCTGATCCCGATCTACCTGCCGGCAGGCAAGGCGATGCCGTCGTGGAAGGTCCGCAAGGCCGTCCAGGTCGTGCTCGCGTCCCTGGACGACGTCCCGGACCACCTGCCACCCGGCCTCCGTCGCCGCCGCGGTCTGGTCGACCTCATGTCGATGTACCGGCTGCTGCACCAGCCGGCCACCGACAAGGACGTGTCCCGGGCCAGGTATCGACGCAAGTACGACGAGGCCTTCACGATTCAGACGGTCCTGGCCCAACGTCGGGTTGCGGGTGAGGGTCTGCGCACGACTCCCCGGCCGTTGCGCCCGGGTGGGCTGCTCGAGGCGTTCGACGCCCGTATGCCTTTCGAGCTGACCGCTGGTCAGCACGAGGTTGCCGCCGAGATCGCCGCGGACCTGGCCGGCGATCGCCCCATGCACAGGTTGCTGCAGGGTGAGGTCGGGTCAGGCAAGACCGTCGTGGCCCTGCGGGCGATGTTGTCCGTGATCGACTCTGGCGGGCAGGCGGCACTGCTGGCGCCCACCGAAGTCCTCGCGTCGCAACATTTTCGGTCGATCACCTCGATGCTGGGCGATCTTGGCGAGCACGGCCTGCTCGGCGGCAGCGAGATCGGCACCCGGGTGACGCTGCTGACCGGGAGCCAGCCCACCGGCATTCGGCGCAGGTCCCTGCTCGAGGCCGCGTCGGGTGAGGCGGGCATCGTCATCGGCACACACGCCTTGATTCAGGAAGACGTCCAGTTCTTCGATCTGGGGCTGGTGGTGGTTGACGAGCAGCACCGCTTCGGCGTTGAGCAGCGAGATGCGTTGCGCGGCAAGGGAAAACTCCCGCCACACGTCCTGGTGATGACTGCGACACCGATCCCGCGAACGGTCGCCATGACCGTGTTCGGTGACATGGAGACCTCGACGCTGGCTGAGCTTCCCGAGGGGCGTTCGCCGATCGCCACTCACGTGGTCAGCAACCCCCGCTGGTTCCAACGCACGTGGGAGCGGGTGGCCGAGGAGGTCCGTGCCGGACACCAGACGTACGTGGTGTGTCCACGGATCGGTGACGACGAGTCGGACTCGGATTCAGTTGCCATCAAACGGGACTCGTCCGACGAGGACGTCGAGGTCACGTTCGAGGTCGATGAGCTGGAGCCGCCATCGACGCGTGAGCTGCGCGGCGTCCTGGAGATGGAGAGCGAGCTTCGCGACAACCCCGCGCTCGTGGGGCTGAGGATCGCGATCCTGCATGGTCGGATGGCCGCCGAGGACAAGGACGAGGCGATGCGGGCTTTCGCTGCGGGCACGATCGACATCCTCGTGGCCACCACCGTCATCGAGGTGGGCGTGGACGTTGCCAATGCCACTGTCATGGTCATCATGGACGCCGATCGCTTCGGCATCTCCCAGCTGCACCAGCTCAGAGGTCGCGTCGGCCGTGGGACCTCGCCGGGTCTGTGCCTGTTGGTGACCGAGACCCAGTCGGAGGCGGTCCTGGCGCGACTGGTCTCGGTCGCCGCCACGAACGACGGATTCGCCCTGGCCCGGCTCGACCTGGAGCAGCGCAAGGAGGGCGATGTCCTCGGGGCACGGCAGAGCGGCGGCAAGTCACAGCTTCGGCTCCTGCGGCTCCTGCGCGACGAGGACCTCATCGTGCAGGCCCGCGAGGACGCTTTCGCGATCGTCAACGCCGATCCGGGCCTCGAGCAGAACCCGGCTCTGCGCGACGTCATCGCCACCGCCCTCGATGACGAGCAAGCCGCCTACCTGGAACGAGGGTGACCCGCTGATGACGCGCATCATCTCGGGGCTCGCCGGAGGCCGCCGGATACGCACCCCGCCGGGCAACGGCACCCGGCCGACCAGCGACCGGGTGCGCGAAGCGCTGTTCTCACGGCTCGAGCACCTCGACGTGGTCAACCATTCCAACGTCTTGGATCTGTATGCGGGTTCTGGGGCGCTTGGGTTGGAGGCCGCGAGCCGCGGCGCTGCGAGCGTCCTGCTGGTCGAGTCCAGCCGTGCTGCCTCCGCGGTGGCCCGCAGGAATATTGCTGAGCTGGGCCTGGCCGGGATCAGCATCCGCGCCGAAACGGTCGAGCGGGCTTTGCTCGCGCGCCGCAGCGAGGGCGAGGTGCCCTTCGACCTGGTCCTCGCAGACCCGCCGTATGACGTCACCGAGGAGGCTCTGGCCGACGTGCTCATGCTCCTGGTGACCCACGGCTGGCTCAGTGACGAGGCGCTGGTCGTGGTAGAGAGATCGGCCCGCTCGCCCGAACCTCGCTGGCCGGAGGGTCTCGACCGCGCCGGCGAGCGCCGCTACGGCGAGACCAAGATGTGGTTCGCGGACTTCGCTGGACCCCGCGGCGTTGCCTGAGCATCGCGCGCAACTGACGCACTCGCTGCTAGGTTCGGCTGCGTGACGAACCAGCAGCGCCGGTGCGTGTGTCCGGGGTCCTACGATCCGGTGACGATGGGTCACGTCGACGTGATCTCCCGAGCAGCGACGCTGTACGACGAGGTCGTCGTCGCCATCATGCACAACCCGGCCAAACATGGCGCCTTCGGCGTCGACGAGCGCATCAAGCTGCTCGACGCCGCACTGGCGGCCGTGCCCAACGTGCGCATCGAGGCCTTCGCCGGGCGCCTGCTCGTGGACGTCTGCCGTGACGCGGGGGCACAGGCGATCGTCAAGGGGCTGCGGGGTGACACCGACTTCGCCTACGAGCTGCCCATGGCCCAGATGAACCGCCATCTCTCCGGCGTCGAGACGGTATTCCTCCCGGGCGACCCCAGGTTCGGTCACGTCTCGAGCTCGCTGATCAAGGAGGTCGCCGCCTTTGGCGGCGACATCACCGGGCTCGTGCCCGACGAGGTGCGCGAGGCCCTCCTGGCTCGGCTCCAGATTCCGGAAGGAGGCTGAGCCCTCGTGGACGTCCATGACCAGCTCAACCAGATCGCTGCGAGCGTTCGTGGCGCCAAGGCCATGCCGATGTCGGCGTCCTGCCTCGTCAACCGGGCCGAGATGCTCGAAGCACTCGAACGGTTGCGTGACGTCCTGCCGGCCAGCCTCGACCATGCGGACGCACTGTTGTCCGACCGTGATGCCGTCCTCACCGCCGGTCGCGAGGAGGCCGAGCGCTTGCTGGAGGCTGCCCGGGCCGAACGTGAGCAGCTGCTCGAGGAGACGGAGATCCTGGTGGCTGCCCGTGAGCGCGCCGCCGCCGTGGCCACGCAGGCCCAGGTCGAGGCGACCCGCTTGCTGGCCGATGCCGATGACTACATCGATCGCAAGCTCGGAGAGTTCGAGGTGGTTCTCGGTCAGCTCGGAACGCAGGTGAGCAATGGGCGGGAGCGCCTTGCCGCCCGTCGCACGGCCGATCTGGGCGATCCGGACCCGGTCCCCGAAGCCGAGGCCGCATTTGGGCGAACGACGTCCCCTCCGGTAATCTGATTCGTCGGCCTACGTCGTGTCTGGCGTGGGCCGTGCCGTGTCACACGGAATCGACGACAGACCCGCCACCATCGGAAGCCATGAACCGCCTGAACCCGCGCCTGCCCCTGGTGTTCGACACCCGGGAGCTCGGCCGACGTCCAGGGTCGATGGTCGAGATGAAGCGGACCGTCCCGGCTCCTGACGACCTCGGTGACATCGACCTGATCGCCATACCGCCGGGCCAGCCCATCGAGCTGGACCTTCGGTTGGAATCCGTGCTCGAGGGTGTTCTTGTGACCGGCTCGGCGCGGGCCACGGCGACCGGCGCGTGCGTGCGGTGCCTGGACCCGATCACCCGCGAGGTGGGTGCTCGCTTCCAGGAGCTGTTCGCCTACGCCGATCGCGCGGCGCATTTCCACGAGGTGGCGACCCAGGACGATGACGAGGAGGTGTACGAGCTCGTGGGCGACCTGTTCGACTTCGAGCCCGTACTGCGGGACGCCTTGGTTCCGGCGATGCCGTTCCAACCCGTATGCAGCAAGGACTGTCCGGGCCTGTGCTCCGAGTGTGGAGTGCATCTGGGCGAGGATCCGACGCACCATCATGACCAGCTTGACCCACGATGGGCGACGTTGCAGAACATCGCGACATCTCCCGGCAAACTAGAGAAAGGGAACTGACGTGGCTGTCCCGAAGCGGAAGACGTCGCGCTCCAACACCCGTTCGCGTCGTGCGAACTGGAAGGCGACGGCGACCACGCTGACCCCGTGCCCGCAGTGCTCTGCCCCCAAGCAGCCGCACATCGCGTGCCCCTCCTGTGGCATCTACGCCGGTCGCCACTACGGCGTTGCGGAGCGCAGCGAGCACCAGGGCTGACCAGGTCGGCCTGCGCGTGAGTCTGCCTCGGTCCCCCGACGGGGACAACGCGTCCCAGCGACCCGTCGATCGTCTGGCCGCCCACCTGTTCGAGGTGGTTGACGAGAAGATCGACGAGGCGCTGCTTCTTCGCGCCCTGATGCACCGGTCGTACGCCTACGAGAACGGGGGGCTGCCGAACAACGAGCGCCTGGAGTTCCTCGGGGACTCGGTGCTCGGGCTCGTGGTCACGGACAGCCTGTACACCGTGCACCCGGACCTGGCCGAGGGCCAGCTCGCGAAGCTGCGGGCGGCCGTCGTCAACATGCGCGCCCTGGCCGAGGTGGCACGGACGCTGAGCCTGGGCGACTACATCTTCCTGGGGCACGGTGAGGAGAGCACGGGCGGGCGCGACAAGGCATCGATCCTGGCCGACACCACCGAGGCCGTCATCGGAGCCATCTATCTGTCAGCCGGCATGTCGGCCGCCGCCACCTTCGTTCACCACCTCCTGGATCCCCTGATGAAGTCCACGGCCAGCCTGGGCGCCGGGCTCGACTGGAAGACGAGCCTTCAGGAGCTCGCCGCCTCGGGCTCGCTGGGAGTGCCCGAGTATCGCGTCACCGAAGAAGGCCCCGACCACGAGAAGACCTTCCATGCCGAGTCGGTGGTCGGCTCGGAGGTGATGGGATCGGGCTCCGGGCACAGCAAGAAGGAAGCCGAGCAGAAAGCCGCCGCGATCGCCTGGGCCGAGCTGAACCGCAGGGCCAACGCCGTCCTCTCCAGCGTTGTCGAACCTGCCCGGCCTGACGACGACGACCCTGAGCAGGATGCCTGAGCTTCCCGAGGTCGAGGTCGTTCGTCGTGGGCTGCATGACCACGTCGTAGGCCGGCGCATCGAGACGGCCGACTTCCTGGGTGCCCGTGTTGCCCGCCGCCATCTGCCGGGGCCGGTCGATCTCGCGGATCGCCTGCGCGGCAACGTTGTTCATGAGGCGCAGCGGCGCGGCAAGTACCTCTGGCTGGTGCTGGAGGCGCCGGATGGTCATCGGCAGGGCCTCATCATCCATCTCGGTATGAGCGGACAGCTTCTCGTCGAGGCCGCTGATGCACGCCGCGAGACTCACCTGCACGCCATCTTCGACTTTGCTGACGGCGGACCACAGCTGCGCTTCGTGGACCAACGCACCTTCGGCGGCATGGCCCTCGCTGACCTGGTGCCCGATGTCTGCAGAGCACCGCGAACCTCGGGCGTCCCCGCGGCCATCGCCCACATCGCGCCGGACCCTCTGGAGCAGGCCTTCGACAAGGGCGCCGTCATCGCGCGGCTGAAGATGCGCCACACCGCGGTCAAACGGTCCCTGCTTGATCAGACCCTCCTCTCGGGCATCGGCAACATCTATGCGGACGAGGCGTTGTGGCGCGCCGAGACTCATGGCGAGCGCGAGGCCGCGTCGCTCTCGAAGCCTGCCCTCGGGCGGTTGATCGAGCATGCCCGCGATGTCATGCTCGAGGCGTTGGGGCAGGGTGGCACGAGCTTCGACGCGCTCTACGTCAACGTCAACGGTGGCAGTGGCTTCTTCGACCGGTCTCTCGACGCCTACGGCCGCGAAGGCCGTCCCTGCCGGCGTTGCGGCACCCTCATCAGGCGAGAGGCATTCATGAACCGTTCGTCGTTCTTCTGTCCTCGATGCCAGCCCCGACCTCGAGGCACCGATATCGTGCTCCGGTGATCAACGCCGCACTGACACCACTGACCATGCCCAGCTCGCCCGATAGCTGGGGTGACTGGCTGAGCGAACGCTGCGGGGCCCAGCTGGCAAGGGCGCGCGATCTCGTCAGGGCGATCAAGGACGCGCCTCCTACGGATTCCGGTCGGCTGCTGACCGACTGGAACGAGGTGTCGATCGCCCTGCACAACGCCATGTCTGCTGCGTCCCTGGTCAGTCAGGTCCACCCGCAGGAGTCGCTGCGCTCGAAGGCCGAGGCCGCCGAGCAGGAGGGCAACCAGCTCTCGACCGACCTGGGCCTGGACCGCGATCTCTTCGAGATCTTCGCCGCAGCCGACCCTGCTGGTCTGGACGACGCTGCGGCCCGGGTCCTGCGCCTGACCCTTCGCGACTTCCGCCGGGCAGGGGTGGACCAGGATGAGCCGACCCGGGGGCGACTGCGAGAGCTGGGTGATCGCGAGCTGGTCGTCGACCAGGAGTTCGGGAAGAACATTCGCGACGACGTTCGCAGCATCTCGGTGACCCC
>DASVHT010000163.1:0-5602 GCA_036382455.1 Dermatophilaceae bacterium | reverse complement strand
GCGGGCAGCGACGGCGGCGGAACCAGGATCAGCCTGTTCGACTTCGTCGAGTTCAGCCCGCTGTATCACCGCCTAACCGGCGCCGGCTTCCACCCCACCATTGGCCCGATCCTGCCCGAGGGCGTCAAAGACCTCTCGACGCGGTCGTTAATCACCTTGGCCATCCTGCTGCTGGTGCCGTTGGTCGACAACGTGGCCCGCCTGGTGCCGTTCGCCTCGCTGGGGTCCAAGGCGATGCGCAAGGATCCTGCCGCCTGGTTCACGGCGGGTGTGGTCATCGCCGGATGGGGTGTCTATCTGACACTGTCGCATCCGTCCTACAGCCAGGCGTACTTCCTGCGCCTGGCCAACCCGATGGCAACGGTGTTCGGCGCGTGGGCCCTGGCCGCCGCGGTTCCCTCCACGGCACGTTCTGGCCGTCGGGTGGGCGCGGTCTTGGCAAGTGGCGCCCTCATCGGTGCTGGTGTTGTCGCCCTCGGCCGAGACGTGACGCCCACCCTTGCCGGACACACGAAGAATCTCACCGCGGTCGTGGCCTCGGTCGCCGCGCCGCTGGCCGTGGTGTTCGCTGCCACTGTTGCTGGGGTCATCACGTGGATGGTGGTGCGCCGCAAAGTCCCGGGCCTGCGCGGATGGGGCCTCGCCTTGGCGCTGGCAGCGTTGGTCCTGGGTGGACCGGGCGTAGACGAGATCAGCGGAACCCTCCGTGACGGCATCTTCTTCGTCGCTGACACGGCTGTGCCCGAGGGGGGCGCGTCGGCTGGTCCTCTTGCTGGCTACCAGCTCAGCCCCGCAGCCGGCGCCGCGGCGGCGTGGCTCAATCAGCACACCCCAAACGACGCGGTGATCGCGAGCAACCGGCACTGCATCAAAGGGCCGCAACGACCAAAGTGTGCGTCGTTGGCGTTCTGGGTCAGCGGCCTTGGCGGCCGGAGCACGGTACTCGAAGGCTGGGGCTACACCAGCGCAGCCAAGTGGCCGGGCGCCCCCACGCCCTTCCCCGAGCGTTTGGCTGCCAACGACATCGTGTTCACCGACCCCAGCACCGCGAACATCCACCTGCTTCGCCAGCGCTATAGCGCGAGCTGGCTGGTTGCTGACACCTCGGCCGGGCCGGTGTCCCCACAGCTCCCACGGTTCGCCGCCCCGAGATTCAGCAGCGGTCAGATCACCATCTACCAACTGCACTGAGTCCGATGCTGGTCCACCTGCCGGCGCCGCGCGGGTCGTTGACCTGGGATCAGGGAAGGGAGATGGCCCAACACCAGCAGATCGCCTCCGCCGCCGGTTGGGGAACCTGACCCTGCCCACCCTCGCGCTGGCACTGGCTGACGCCGGGGTCGTGAGGGCGATGGAACTTCGACATCCACTCAGTTTTGGTCTCATTCGCCTCATGGACGCGTCCGGTGCCCGGCCACGTCGCGCCAACCAAACTCCTACCCGGGATGGGCCGGCCCGCCGGCCGGTACCTGTCCGCCGACCAGCGCGACTCCTTCTACCTCACCTTGCGATGACCCCGGTGCCAATGCGCCTCCTGTATCCCGGCAGCCTCGATATTCCCGCTGATCGGCGTGCGCGCGAGCAGCACAGGCTGCTGGATGCGATGCGACGGTGCAGGACCCGGCGTTATGACTCGGGTTTGCGATCATCCGGGACGGCGCTGGTGGGCGCCCAACAACCGAGCAACGGAAAGTACCCGGATGCGGTACCGAAGATCTGCGAAACGTCGGGATATTGGAGCCGCCGCGCGCTACGCTCCTGCCGACATGCGCTCCAGAAGGCTCGAAAGCCGGGCCATGGTCACGTGCGAGTAGTCGGGGGAGAGGGAGCACGGTGAGGTACAAGCTCGTCAGCACGGCCGTCCTCACAAGTCTCTTGGTCCTGACGTCACTAGGCGGCGGACTCTTGGCCTCGGGCTCGGTGACTCCCTTGGTTGGCAGCTCTGGGGCGATCCTGGTCTCGGGCTCTGCAACGTCGCAGGCCAACGGCCTATCCACGACCCGGATCGCGGTCGGCCCCGAGAGGGCGCTGGTCAGCGGGCTGGTCACCGCCAACTACCGCTCTGGTAAAGCGTCGTTCATGCAGTTTCCCTTCGCGGAGTCGTTCAGGTCCGCCTCAGGGCAACGAGCACCCCGCGTGGTCCTGGTCTCCTACAGCGAGCAGTTCGACTCCCGCTACTACCCGCAGCGACTGCGGACCGTGCGCTCGATCGACGGGGGCAAGACCTTCACCCCATTGGCCAGCGACGTGCCGATCAACTCGATGACACAACTGGTCGACGGCTCCCTGGTAGCCGTGGACTTCCGCACGACGCCACCGACGCCGACGATGACGGCGACGCCGGGTCAGCACCACGGGACGACGTCTCCATACCCCCTGAGCCGTGGATCCAAGCACTTCGCGACCACGTTCTGGCGCTCGCGCGACTACGGGGCCACCTGGGTCCAGCGCCACGGGACGATCTCGGCGCGCGATGCCTATGACGCGCTGTTCTTCCACCGGGGCATCCTCGCCGGTCGCGACGGGTCGCTGCTGGCGACGACTCACGGTTACCTTCACGGTGAACACAAGTATCGCTCGATGCTCGCGCGCAGCACCGATGGTGGCGCCACCTGGCGGATCGTGTCAACCATCGCGAAGTCGCCGGCCGGGTGGAGGATCGAGGGCCGCTCAGAGCCGACGATGGCCAGGGCAACCAACGGGGACCTGGTCGTGGTCATGCGTCAAAGCGCTCCGGTCAATCCGAACGTCTGCAATGGTTCGCGCCAGGGCGCCGCCCTGGTGATCTCCCGATCCAGCAACGAGGGTGCCAGCTGGACGCCGGCACGGCCGCTGGTCGGGGCTGGACTCGATGGTCGTAACGTCTCCAGTGCTGACCCGCACCTGACCCGGATGCCGGGCGGCCAGCTGATCCTCAGCTACGGTCGCCCCGGGAACAAGATCCTGGTTTCGACCGATGGGAACGGGGCGACCTGGGGCAACCTGACGCTCACCAACGCTGGAATCTCCAGCGGCTACACCAGCCTGGTGGCTTTGACCAAGACCACTGCGCTGCAGGTGGGTGACCGCGGATCCAACTGGTGTTTTCGCGCTGGAACCGGGGCCCACAAGGTAGGCATCTGGGCCAAGTCCCTCACCCTGGGGACCAACTCTGGAGCAGCACGCCTCAGAACGAATAATTGAGATCGCTTGCCGCATGCAGCCGGTGCGAGCGGTTCCGTAACTGCAACGATGACTGAACGCACCTGAGCCACGTTCGATGTCGTATGACGATCGTGTTACGGACCGGGAGACGGGCGTGGGGCACGCCCTCGATGACGCCCAGTCGACCATGGTGCGGGTCAACACTTGAGAGCTTGGTGGTGGGGACAACAGGGCGTTAGCATCGCGTACATGCCCAAGGTCGCCACCGTCGACACCGTCTCCCGCGACGAGCTCCTAGACTTCCTACGGCCCCGGCACAAGGGGATCTACGTGGCCACGCGCGGTGACGGGAGGCCACAGCTTTCCCCAGTGAGTTGCGGCGTGGACCCCGAGGGCCGCATCGTGGTGTCGACGTACCCGCGGCGGGCGAAGACGAGCAACACCCGCCGCGACCCCGAGGTGAGCATCTGCGTGCTCTCCGACGACTTCGACGGGCCCTCGGTGCAGGTGTACGGCACGGCCGAGGTGCTCGACATGCCGGAAGCCGCTGAGCCTTTTGTCGACTACTTCCGTTCCATCGCCGGCGAACATCCAGACTGGGACGAGTACAAGCAGGCTATGGCCGACCAGGGCAAGTCGCTCATCCGGATCACGCCCACGAGCTGGGGACCGGTGGCTACCGGTGGCTTCCCACCCGAGGTCGCCGAGCGCATGGGCTGACACTGTCGTTCTGAATCCGCATGCGTTATAGCGGGCGACCAAGCCTGCTCAATCCGCGAGAGCCAACGATCACCGAAGCGAATCGGAACACGACTCGGTGACCCGTAGGACAGTGATCGGCAACCGGTCACCGATGGGTCACCTGGACGACGTCAGAAGGACCTGTCCGCCCCACCCGACTCGAACACGCCATCCTGCTAGCCGGATACACCGGCGACAAGTTCGTCGTCAACAAGCCGCTGACAGGTCGCCAAGAGCAGGTCAGCCCGGCGCCCTTCATCGCGGCCTACGGCGTAGCCTTGAAGCCGGGGACGTTGTCACCGAGCCAGGTCAGGCTGGCTGGCAAAAGGCCCTGCCACAGGCTGACTCGGTGTCCGGCATGCTGGAGCACTGTTGCGTCCGCGGCCAGGGGTGGCCGGGTTGCCTTGAGGAAGGCAGCGCTCGAGTCGTAAGAGACAGGATCTGCGTGGGACGTCTCCAACCAGATAGCAACCGGCGGGGGGCTTCGCCTGGTCAGGGCGACCAAGTCGTAGCGGGTGGCGAGCCGACCGCTGGCCGGGTATGGGTAGTAGTAGGGGCCGAACTCGGGGCGAAAGTAGCCGCCCATCACGATCGCGGCCGAATACTGGGCGGGATGCAACATGGTCACCATCGCCGCGCACCAGCCGCCGGCTGAGAGGCCTATCGCGGCCCATGAACCTCGGTCGGTCTTCACGCGAAATGTGTGCGTGACGAAGTCCGGGACGTCCTGGGCCAGCCACGTCTCCACCTGCGGGGTGCCGGCGCTGCCGTTGACGCACTCGGTGTCCACACCGGCGGGGAACTGTACTTGGGGGGAGACGACCAGGACTGGGCGCATTCGCTTCGCCGCCGCCTGCTGCGCCGATACGCCGCCAAGGTTCATCCCGTCAATCCACTGCCTGGAGTCACCGGGATAGCCCTGGAAAGCCTCGATAACGGGATAGTTCACCGAGGCGTTACCGGGGTCGGTGTAGCCGGGCGGCAGCTGAACCACGACCCTGCCGGTGATCCCGCTTTTTGGGCCCTTGACCGTGTAGGTGATCACCCCCGACGCACTCACCTGGCCAAGCGGTAGCGGCGGAAGCTTCTGAAGGGCCTTGGCGGCGGTGCCGGCTACCTTCCTCTTAGTAGCATGGGCCGCGGCCGTGCCACGGCTCAGTTCTGTCACAGTGGGGACAGCGGAGAAGGCGCCTCTGAGGTCCGTCCAATCGGCATAGAACAGAAAACTGAGCATTAAGCTGCGTGGCAGCGGTAAGCAGTACCAAGACGTTGACCGTCAGGAGCATTCCCGTCCTGGCGGCGATCCTGCCTGGGCCATGCCCGGCCAACATTGGCCACCGAAGGATCAAAACAACAAAGGCAACGACGGTGCACACCACGATCGCACCGAGGAACAGCGGCCCGGTCAACGACATTCACGACACCCATCTCTAGGACCCACCACTGCTCCCCTGGCATGGCGGCTTAGAGCTGGCTTAGAGCAGCATTACATGGCATGTCCGCTCCGACAAAAGCCACTGAACAGTGACCGGTCACCGATCGGCGAATTCAAGCGGTCGTTGCAACGATGGGTCTTTCGGGGTCAAACAGTAGACGCTGCATGGCTTGGGCGGGGGTGAGCCCGCCCAGTGTCTTGCGAGGTCTGCCGTTGAGCTCGGTCGCGACCTCAAGCAGGCGCTGAGGTGAGTGCACGGACAGGTCGGTGCCCTTGGGGAAG
>DASVHT010000162.1:0-5436 GCA_036382455.1 Dermatophilaceae bacterium | reverse complement strand
ATCGGCCTCGTCGGTCATGACACCGGAGTTCTCGTAGGAGACTCCGTCGTAGTGGCTCGAGCCTTGCGGCAGCAGCTGCGTGGGATCGCCGGGGTTGAACGGCTGGGACAGGGACTGGCCGGCGGCCAGGAAGGTGACGGTGTGGATCTCACCAGCCTTGGCAGTCCAGACGATCTTGTCGCCCTGGTTGATCCATACGGTTACGGGCAGGAATGCCATGCCCTGTATCGCATCGTTTCGTGTCTCTTCGCCGACCGCCACCTGCCAGGTGCGCGGCCCAGGGGTTGACTCGGCCGATGCCGAGACGCTGAAGGCCAACGGCAGCAGAAGCGCACACAGAGCGGCCACCAACATCCTCGCTCGGCCGGGGAATCGGTGGATGACCAGATGATGCCTTTGCATGGGGTCTCCTCAATGGGGGAACGGGACGCCTTCCTGGCGTCTGCGCCTTCACGAGAACACTGCTGGGCATCGAATGTCACCCACCAAAAGGACGAGACCCGCAGTGACCACGTGCTCACCAGGACTGTCGGGCCGGTAATCCAGAAAGGCTGAATTTGCTCCGGCCCGGAAGGCATACTGCTGGGATGAAGCTGCCCAGCGGCAACGATGTCGTCGGCGCCGAATACGTCGTGCCCATCGGCGTTCCCGACGTTTCGGAGACAGAGCATTGACCCGTCCTGACTGGTCCAGGCGACGCACGCAGCCGGAGTGGCTGTTGCTGCCCTTGCGGGCCTTCCTTGGAGTGACCTTCACCTACGCCGGGCTGCAAAAGCTGGCCGACCCCGGCTACCTGGATCCGAACAATCCCACCTCCGCGGCGCACCAGATGCTGCAGCTGAGTGGCGCCAGCCCCATCGGGTGGTTGCTGTCACTGTCGGCCCATGCGCCCACCCTGGTCGGTTTGCTCATCGCTGTCGGTGAGCTCGCCGTCGGGCTGGGTACGCTGCTCGGCCTGTGGGCCCGGGTCGCCGCCGTGGGAGGAGCGCTGCTGTCGCTGACCTTCTTCCTCACCGTCAGCTGGAACACGACGCCCTACTACTACGGTGCCGACATCGTGTTCTTCTTCGCCTGGCTCGTCATGCTCGGGTTCGGCTCCGGCGGTGATCTCAGCGCTGACACGTGGCTGCGAAACCGTGCCCGGCGAGACCTGCGTCTGCCCCCTGAGCAGGGCACGGTCGCCGTCGCTGTGCCCAGGCTTCGGAAGCTCTGTGCCCGCGGCCAGAAATGCGGTCTGACACCCGACGGGCAGTGCACCCGCCTGGCCGGATGCCCGGTCTTTCCCGTCCAGGAGTCGCTGCCTGCCAAGGTGGGCGAGCAGCTGCACCGGCGCACCATGGTTCTTGGCGGGGCTGCAGCCCTTGTCGCCGGCGTCGTGGCGGTCCTCGTCGGTGGCATCACGGCTGTCATTGGCCGTGCCGCGGGCCGGAGCTCGACCCCCGCCGCAAACCGGAGCTCGACCCCCGCCGCAAACCCGACAGGGCCGCCCGCGCCTGCGGCGTCGACCGCATCAACCGGCACGGTCGTGGCCAAGGTCTCCTCACTTCCGGTGGGGCGCGCCCTCTCCTTCACCAACTCCGCCGACGG
The DNA here is from genome assembly GCA_036382455.1 of Dermatophilaceae bacterium. Classification (GTDB taxonomy): domain Bacteria; phylum Actinomycetota; class Actinomycetes; order Actinomycetales; family Dermatophilaceae; genus UBA4719. The sequence goes on along the minus strand of DASVHT010000162.1, from coordinate 3,849 downwards.
TAACCCCGCCTGGGTGGTTCACCCCTCCGGCAACACCTTTGTCGCCTTCTCCGCGGTCTGCACACACCTCGGATGCCAGGTCCAGTACGAGCCCTCCACCGTCGAGTTCTTCTGTCCCTGCCATGGGGGCGTCTACGATGCCCGCACCGGTCAGGTCCTGCAGGGACCGCCACCGGCACCACTGCCGACAATCGCCGTCCATATCGTCAACGGAGAGATCCGCGTGACCTGAGCAGCGGCCGTGATAACCCTGCGTGACGAGCTCAGCCTGTGGGCCTTGTCGACGCCGCGCCGGCCGGAGCGCCCGGTTGCACCTGTGTGGGTGCACCGGTTTCCGTGGTGCTGCCGTTCGCCCCGCCTGCGCCACCGATACTCCCGGGTTGGCTCCCGGTGCCCGGCTGGCCCACTGGAGAGGGCCGCTCCGGGACGCCCAGGAACGCCCGCTGCACTGCGACGACGGCCGGCGACGTGTCCTCGTCACGCACCTGGAACAGCCACGCGGGCACGAGCAGCACGCCGCGGTCCGTGTTGTAGGACTGGGTCAGTCCAAGGGTCGCCCCGGTCACCACGCGGTCAGGGGTTGGGGCGCAGCCTGAGGTTCCGGGAACGATCCGGCACGGGGCCATACTCAGACCCATCATCGGCTGGGGCTGCGCACGCAGCTCGTCGTACGCCTGCTTGGCGCTGATCAGGGGGTACGTCGCGCCTGGGGTCGCCTTGGCCAACCAGCCTGAGGCGTCCACGATCTGCCCCTGCTCGTCCAGGGCGACCTGCGTCTCGAGTCCGAGCACGGTGGAACCCGCAACCTCGGGGGTGAAGACGACGCTCTGGCGACCACCTGCGGTAGTGATGCGCGCGGCGTCCGGGTTGATCCCGACCGCCTGGAACACCGGGCGGGCGACGTTCCGGGCGAGGTCCTCCCGGACAGGCTTCGGCGTGGACGCAAGGACGGGCGGTGAAGCCGTCGGGATCGGGGTGACGTCGCTGCCGCCCGGCGAGCCGGTGGCGCCCGGCGCGCCGCTGGCGCCCGGCGTGACCACGATGGGCGGGGCAGACCGGGCGACGGCACACGCAACGCCCATCTGCGGATCGAGCACCGGTCCGGCAATACAGCCGTGGTTGGTGTAGATCCAGTGCCGGCCTGCGAGCTCCGACACCGACAGCTCGGTGGTGCCCGAGACGAGGTACCAGCCTGCCTTCAGGTGCTGCGGCTCCCCGGTCATGCCCAGGGCACGGGCGAGGGAACCGACGAAGGCGCGCGTGGCCGCCCCAGCAGGAAGGAGGTGGACCCGGCCGAAGGATGGCCCGTCCGGCAGCGTTCCCTCAAGCCGCCATCCAGAACCACGGGTGCCCGGAGCGCCGGTCTTGTCGGCGAAGCCGGCCGCGGGCTCGGCAGGTAGCCCGGGCGACCTACCGGCAACGTTGACCAGGTGGAGGACAGGCGGGTGAGCGGGGTCGTTCACGCCGCGCACGGTGGGCACAAGGACGACCACCGCCACAACGATGGCGACTATGGCGACAACGGCCCCGGCGGGCAACAGCCAACGGGTGCGGGCGGAGTGCGGGAGCGTCTTCATGCTCATGCGACGCTCCATCCGGGTGTTGGGTTCCGCTCGAGATCGGGGAACATCGCTACGGCCATGGTTCCGACGGCCGCCGCAGCATCCCCATCCTGGGAGCTGCGCCCGATCGGCCGTTGATGGCTGCTGACAAGTGAATCAGAATGAGCCCCGACAATGTCGCTGTTGACGACTCTGACCGGGAGGGACCAAGCGTGAGCACCGGTGCTCTTGAGAGCTACCTTGCCGGTATCGACCCGGTGGGGGCCCCAACCGTTCTCGCACTCGATCACGCCATCCGAGCTGCCGGGCCCGACCTTGATGTCGCGATCAAGTACCGGATTCTGACGTATGCGCTCCGGGGCGACTGGCGCACGTGGGTCTGCGCGGTCCAGGTGACCAAGAACGGCGTCTGCCTGCGGTTCCTCTACGGGGTTCTGCTCGATGACCCGAGAGGTGTCTTGCGTGCCGGCACATCGGTCCTCAAGACCTGGGACATGGCATTCGATGACGTCGTCGACGCCGCGGCCGTCGGTGCCTACGTCTCGGAGGCCGTGGCGCGCTACGACCAGTACAGGGCCTCCACCCAGGAGGTGCTCGACGCGAGCAGGGCGGCAGCCAGGGCGAGGCGAGCGCCAGGGGCCCCCAACTGACTGATCCTGGCATCCTGACTGATGCCGCCGTCGCCCGTGGCGAGCCCGGGCGCCGGCGGCATGGGAGAGGTCAGCCGGCCAGCAGCTCGTCCAGGCGTTCGTAGCCCTCGCGGACGCCTTCCTCCATGCCGCTGGCGACGAAGGCGTCACGGTCTGCGAACGAGTCGACGAGCGATGTCGACGTCAGGCGGGTGCACCCATCGCCGAGATCCTCGAAGACGAGGCGCTCCAGAGCCACGCCGTCGGGTTGGCCGTCGAAGGTGAAGGTCTGGACGATGAGCTCAGAGGGGCGCACCTCGTGGAAGCAGCCGTGGAAGCCGAACTCGTTGCCGTCGCTGACCATCAGGTAGCGGTAGGACCCGCCTGTCCGGCAGTCGTAGTGGACGATGCGCGTCTCGTGGCGGCGGGGTCCGAGCCAACGGGCCACCAGCTCGGGGTCGGTGTGGGCCCGGAAGACCTTCGCGGGCGAGGCGTCGAAATCGCGGGTGATCCGGACCAGGGGGACCTTCTGGTCGACAAGGATCTGCGTCTCGTGGGTGCTGGCGGTGGTCATGCGGGTGCTCCTGTCCGGTGTGTTTGGGGTGGTTGCGGTGCTTGGGGTGACGAGGCGGGTTCGACGTCGTCCGGCATCGACCGGAGGACGTCGTCCAGGCGGCGATAGCGCTCCTCGGCCTCGCGGCGGTAGCGCTCGATCCACCTGGTCATCAGGTCGAACACCTGCGCTTCGAGGTGGACCGGACGGCGCTGGGCCTCGCGGCTGCGGCTGACCAGACCGGCGTTCGCCAGGACCTTGAGGTGCTTGGACACGGCCTGGACGGTCACGTCATACGGCTCGGCGAGCTCGCTGACGGTGGCGTCTGCGACGGCGAGCCTCGCCACCATGTCGCGGCGCGTGGGATCAGCCAGGGCCGAGAACACCCGGGAGAGCGGATCAGTTGCCACGGCCTTCCTCCCTGTGCGAAACCATTCGGTTGACTGCAATCTAGGTTTGGCAGCCTCTTGTTGTCAACCAGTTGGTTGAAGAGCCCTGAACCCGCCTCTGCAGCATCTGTCGATAGGGACCTTTGGCCCTCCTCCCGGCGAACCGTCAGGCGAAACTTGAGAGTATGAGTACCGATCAGATGAACGTGGTTGTCGAGCTGTCGGCTGCGGAGTCATGGGCTTTGCTCCGTCAGGCGGTCGTTGGCCGCCTGGCCCTGACCGTCGACGGCCGTCCGGAGATCTTTCCCGTCAATCACATGGTTGACCGTGGCACCGTGGTTTTCCGAACTGCGGTCGGCACCAAGCTTGAGGGGACCGTCGGGCACTGGGTTGCCTTCGAGGTGGATGGGTACGACCGTGCGACGGTCAGTGCGTGGAGTGTCGTGGTGAAAGGCACTGCTCGGGAGGTTCAGAGCATGTACGACGTGCTCGATGCCTTCGAGCTGCCGCTCTTTCCCTGGCATTCAGCACCAAAACCCCACTTCGTCAGGATCGAGCCCGACAGCATCTCCGGGCGTCGGTTTGAGGTGACGGGTAGTACCCGATCGGCATTACAGACCGGTTTGGCGCATCACGCCTCAGACGACTAACCGCCCCGCTGTAGCGGGGTGCAGACCCGACGTGGTTCACGAAAGGAGCCGGCCATGGGTGACATC
>DASVHT010000161.1:0-11635 GCA_036382455.1 Dermatophilaceae bacterium | reverse complement strand
CTCATCACCTGCTCGCCACACCTCGTCCTGGACGGGGCGGCTGCCGTGGCCCATGCGCTCGGTACCCGAGAGGTGCACATCGCGCTGCCGTCCGAGTTCCCGGCCATCCGGCTCCTTGTGGAGAAGGCGTTGCGTGAGCGTGCCGCCGCCGGTGAGCGCCTCCGGGTGCAGCTGCACGACGCGGCATCGCGGTTCGTCGCCGGTCAGGCACAGGCAGTGCTTCAGCTCCTCGCCGGCCGCGAGAACCTACCGGTCACGGCGTGGCAGCCGGAGGCTGTGAGCGGGCACCGCGGTCGACCCACCTTGTTGTCCAACGCGGAGACATTCGCTCACATCGGATACCTGGCCGGTGTGGGTCCACAGGGCTATGCCGCTCACGGGACGGCCGACGAACCCGGGACCACGTTGCTGACCCTTCGCGGCGACGGCATGGACCCGGAGGTGCGCGAGGTCGCCTACGGCACGCCACTGACGGACGTCCTGGACGAGATCGAGATGACGCGCCCGTTGCTGCTCGGCGGGTACCACGGAACATGGCTGAAACCGGCGCAGTTGCGCGGACTGGCCATCTCTCGCAATGACATCGCGGCAGCCGGGGCTACGCTCGGCGCTGGCGTCATGCTGCCTCTCGCCGAGGGCTGGTGCCCGCTCGTGCGTACTGCAGCGCTGGTCGACTATCTGGCCGGGCAGAGCGCAGGACGTTGCGGTCCATGCCGCAACGGACTTCCGGCGATGGCCGAGGCGCTGGGCGCGCTCGTCCACGGCGGAGGTCCGGTCAGGCGGGTGGAAGAGCTGTGCGGGCTCGTCGTACGACGCGGCGCCTGCGCGCATCCCGACGGGACGGCGCGCCTCGTGACCTCGATGCTGCAACGGTTCCCGGAAGAGGTCGACTCACACTCGTTGGGCACCTGCCGACACAGCAGAGAGGGGGCGCTGGTATGAGCGAGCACCAGATGCGGGTCGACTGGCCCGCATGCAAGGCGCACGGAATCTGCGCCGAGCTCCTGCCCGAGGTCATCAGCCTGGACGAATGGGGCTATCCGATCGTGCACGAGCCGGTGAAGGGCGACGTGCTCGCCATGGCCAGACGCACCGTCAAGGCGTGTCCCACCCTGGCCCTGCGGCTCACCCAGCCTCCCCCCCGTCACGCCTGAGCCCTGATAGGCGGGAGTGGATAGGCGGGAGTACGGGACCTCGCCACGGCGAAGCTTTGGTTTCGTCAGTCGAGATCCTGGTATGCCGGTGCCACCTTGTTCTTCGCGTCACCGATTCGATGCACGCGCAGTGCGTTGGTCGAACCCGGTATGCCGGGAGGCGAGCCCGCGACGATGACCACCCTGTCGCCCTCAGCACAGCGGCCGCTCTGGATCAGTGACTCATCGACCTGTATTGCCATCTGATCAGTGTGCCGGGCCACCGGCACCAGATATGTCTCGATACCCCAGGTGAGCGACAGCTGGGAACGCGTGGCCTGCATGGGTGTGAACGCCAGCATCGGTATCTTGGAGCGGATTCTGGAGAGCCGCCTCGCCGTCTCACCCGACTGGGTGAACGTGACGAGGTACTTGACCCCCAACAGGTCGCCGATCTCTGCCGCAGCCGCCGTCACAGCTCCGCCGACGGTATGCGGGCGGGTCCCCAGCGATGGCACGCGCTCGAGACCATGATCCTCCGTGCTCTCGATGATCCGGGCCATGGCGGTCACTGCCTCGATCGGCCACTTGCCGACACTCGTCTCGCCGGACAGCATGATGGCGTCGGTCCCATCCAGCACCGCGTTGGCACAGTCGCTGACCTCTGCTCGCGTCGGCCGGGAGCTCTCGATCATCGAGTCGAGCACCTGCGTGGCCACGATCACGGGTTTGGCGTGACGCCGGGCGATCTCGATGGCGAGCTTCTGCACCAGCGGGACCTCCTCGAAAGGGAGCTCGACGCCGAGGTCCCCGCGCGCCACCATCACGGCGTCAAAAGCCTTGATGATCGCCCTGAGGTTCTTGACCGCCTGCGGCTTCTCGATCTTGGCGATCACCGGCAGCCGAACGCCCACTTCGTCCATGATCTCGTGGACCCGCTGAATATCGGAGGCTTCGCGAACGAAGGACAGGGCCACGAAGTCGGCGCGCAGCCGCAGCGCCCAGCGCAGGTCCGCCTCGTCCTTCTCCGACATCGCCGGCACGCTCACCGCGACACCGGGCAGGTTGATGCCCTTGTTGTTGGAGACGACCCCACCCTCGACCACCTCGGTGACGACGTCGGTATCGGTGACCTCAAGGGCCACGAGTGCCACGTTGCCGTCATCGATCAGCAGCCGGTCCCCAGGCTTCACATCCCCCGGCAGCCCCTTGTAGGTCGTCGACACGCCGTCCTTGCCACCCGGGATGTCATCGACCGTGATGGTGAAGCGTGCGCCCTTGACCAGCAGAACCGGACCGCCTGCGAACCGGCCGGTGCGGATCTTGGGGCCCTGCAGGTCCACGAGCACGCCAACCGCCCTGCCCAGCTCATTGCCGGCCTTGCGCACCTCCGCATAGACCGCTTCGTGGTCCGCATAGCTCCCGTGGGAGAGGTTGAGCCGAGCCACGTCCATGCCTGCGGCGACCAGAGCCCGCACACCTTCCGGCGACGATGTTGCGGGGCCCAGGGTGCAGACGATCTTTGCGCGGCGCATGACATCGATCCTAAATGCGTGCCAGCCACGACGGGGGCCGGCGCGTGCCCGGTCTCACACCGTGAGCGGCCGGTCCGTGGGGTTCACCGGGCGGGGAAGTGCAGAGGCTCGTTCCATGAGATAGGCATCCACGCCGGCAGCGGCCGAACGGCCCTCGGCAATGGCCCACACGATCAGCGACTGGCCGCGGCCGGCATCCCCGGCAACGAAGACACCCGGCACCGAGGTCATGAAGGCCCTGTCCCGCTTGATGTTCGAGCGTTCGTCCAGCTCGACGCGCAGCTGTTCGACCACGCCGTGGGTCTGCGGTCCGAGAAAGCCCATGGCAAGCAGGACCAGCTGAGCCGGGATCTCGCGCTCGGTGCCCTCGATTTCGGCGAAACCCCTGTCGGCAGGCTTGACCTGGACCAGGCGCAAGGCCCTGACCCTGCCTAGATCGTCGCCCAGGAAGGCTTTGGTGTTCACGGCATACAGGCGCTCTCCGCCTTCCTCGTGGGCGGGCGCCACGCGGAAGAGCATGGGGTACGTCGGCCACGGCTGGCCCGCGGGGCGGTCGTCACCGGGGCGGGGCATGATCTCCAGCGACGTCACGGAGTTGGCGCCCTGACGGTGAGCGGTGCCGATGCAGTCCGCGCCGGTGTCGCCGCCACCGATGACGATGACGTCCTTGCCCGTGGCGACGACCTGGTTCTCGACCTCCTCGCCGAGCGCGACACGGTTGGCGGGGGGGAGGAACTCCATTGCCTGCATGACGCCGTCCAGCTCGCGCCCGGGGACGGCCAGGTCACGCGGGACCGTCGCGCCGATGGCCAGAACCACCGCGTCATAACGCTCACGCAGCTGCTTGCCGGTCAGGTCACCACCGATGTTGACACCGTTTCGGAACCGTGTGCCTTCGGCCTCCATCTGCGCCAGGCGACGGTCCAGGACGGACTTCTCCATCTTGAACTGTGGGATGCCATAGCGCAGCAGCCCGCCGGCCCTGTCCGCGCGCTCGAAGACCGCCACGGTATGCCCCGCCCTGGTCAGCTGCTGGGCGACGGCCAGCCCGGCGGGCCCGGACCCGACAACGGCAACAGTCTTGCCCGTCAGCCGATCCGGCGCCTGCGGCGTAACCGCTCCCGCGTCGAAGGCGCGCTCGATCGTCGTGACCTCGATCTGCTTGATGGTCACGGCGGGCTGGTTGATACCGAGCACACAGGCCGTCTCGCACGGAGCAGGGCACAGCCGACCGGTGAACTCCGGAAAGTTGTTCGTGGCGTGCAGCCGCTCGATGGCCTCGCGCCAGTCGCCCTTCCACGCCAGGTCGTTCCACTCCGGGATCAGATTGCCCAGTGGGCAACCGTTGTGGCAGAACGGAATACCGCAGTCCATGCAGCGGCCGGCCTGCTTCTGCAGCTGCCCGACATCTTGGTGCTCGTAGCCCTCTCGCCAGTCCAGTATCCGGACGGACACCGGACGGCGCTTGGGGAGGTCACGCTCGCGGGTTGACAGGAACCCTTGGGGATCACCCACGCGAAGCCTCCATGATCCGCTCCCAGACCTCGGGGCCGTTGAGGTCGAGTCCTTCGGCCTGTGCCGTTGCGCGAACGTCGAGGACACGCTGATAGTCGCGCGGCAACACGAGGGTGAAGCGGCTCCTGACGTTGTCCCAGTCCGCCAGCAGCCTTCCGGCCACAGCGGACTCGGTCCACAGACGATGCTTGGTCAGGAGCTCGTGGACGACCTCGACATCGCTGTCACGCAGCGGCATGAGGTCCACGAGGTCGCGGTTGACCCGGTTCTCGCGCAGGTCCAGGACGTAGGCCAAACCACCGGACATCCCGGCGGCGAAGTTGCGGCCGATAGGCCCCAGGACCAGCACCACCCCGCCGGTCATGTACTCGCAGCCGTGATCCCCCAGCCCCTCGACAACTGCCGCTGCCCCGGAGTTGCGCACGCAGAACCTCTCGCCGACCTGACCGCGAAGGAACACCTCACCACTGGTGGCCCCATAGGCGATCACGTTACCGGCGATGACGTTGTGCTCCGCCGGCAGTGAAGCCGAACGGTCGGGTCGGACGACGACCCGACCACCTGAAAGTCCTTTCGCCACATAGTCGTTGGCGTCGCCATACAGTCGCAGGGTAATGCCGGCGGGGAGGAATGAACCCAGGGACTGACCAGCCGATCCCGACAGCGAGATGTCGATCGTGTCGTCCGGCAGACCGTGCGGATGGGCCTTGGTCACCTCGTGGCCGAGCATGGTGCCCACCGTTCGGTTGACGTTGCGGATCGGGAGCTCGATGCGCACGGGAGTCTTGTCGCGCAAGGCTTCCTGGCTCATCTCGATCAGGGTGTGGTCCAGCGCCTTCTCGAGTCCATGGTCCTGGCCGACGGTGTTGCGCCTTGGCGCACCATCCGCGGACTTGATCTCGGTCAGGATCGGGGTCAGATCGAGGCCGCTGGCCTTCCAGTGCTGGACGGCGGCTGCGATCTCGAGCAGAGACGCCTCGCCGATCGCCTCCTGGATGGAGCGCAGGCCGAGGGCGGCCAAGTGCTCGCGAACCTCTTGGGCGATGTACTCGAAGAAGGTCTCGACGAACTCCGGCTTGCCTGAGAACCGGGAACGCAGCTCGGGGTTCTGGGTGGCAATGCCCACCGGGCAGGTATCCAGGTGGCACACACGCATCATGACGCAGCCGCTCACCACCAACGGCGCTGTGGCGAAGCCGAACTCCTCGGCGCCCAGCAGTGCCGCGATCACGACGTCACGTCCGGTCTTGAGCTGGCCGTCGACCTGGACCACGATCCGCTCTCGTAAACCGTTGAGCACCAACGTCTGCTGGGTCTCGGCAAGTCCCAGCTCCCACGGCGCACCCGCGTGCTTGAGAGAGGTGAGCGGCGATGCCCCGGTGCCGCCGTCATGCCCCGAGATGAGCACGACGTCGGCATGTGCCTTGCTGACGCCGGCCGCCACCGTGCCCACACCGACCTCGGACACGAGCTTGACGTGGACGCGTGCCGCGGGGTTGGCGTTCTTGAGATCGTGGATCAGCTGGGCCAGGTCCTCGATGGAGTAGATGTCGTGGTGAGGTGGCGGTGAGATCAGTCCCACTCCGGGCGTCGAGTGGCGCGTCTTGGCGACCCACGGATAGACCTTGTGGCCGGGGAGCTGGCCGCCCTCGCCGGGCTTGGCGCCCTGCGCCATCTTGATCTGGATGTCGTCGGCCTGGGTCAGATACAGCGAGGTCACTCCGAAGCGGCCGGAGGCGACCTGCTTGACCGCCGACCGGCGGATCGGGTCCAGCAGACGGTCCTCGTCCTCACCGCCCTCCCCCGTGTTGGACCGCCCGCCAAGGCGGTTCATCGCGACGGCGAGGGTCTCGTGGGCCTCCTGGCTGATGGATCCATAGCTCATCGCGCCAGTGTTGAAGCGGGCCACGATCTCGCTCACCGGCTCGACCTCGTCGATGGGCACCGCCGTGCGGCCCGCCGCGAACTGGAACAGACCACGCAGCGTCATCAGCCGCTCGGACTGCTCGTCCACGCGCGCGGTGTACTGCTTGAAGATGTCGTAGCGGCGGGCTCTGGTGGAGTGCTGCAGACGAAAGACGGTGTCCGGGTCGAACAGGTGGGGCTCACCCTCACGGCGCCATTGGTACTCCCCGCCCACGTCCAGCTTGCGGTGCGGCAGGCGCACGCCATCCCGCGGGTATGCCGTGGCATGGCGCGCCGCCACCTCTCCTGCCAGGACGTCGAGCCCGATGCCGCCGAGCTGCGAGATGGTTCCGGTGAAGTAGGAGTCGATCAGCTCCTGGGAGAGCCCGATGGCCTCGAAGACCTGCGCTCCGCGATAGGACGCCACGGTGGAGATGCCCATCTTGGACATGACCTTGAGCACGCCCTTGCCGAGCGCCTTGATGAGGTTCCTGACCGCAGTCTCGGAGCTGACCCCGGTAAGGGCACCCGAACGAACCAGATCCTCCACCGACTCCATCGCCAGATACGGGTTGACCGCCGCGGCGCCATAGCCGATGAGCAGCGCCACGTGGTGGACCTCGCGAACGTCCCCGGCCTCGACGAGCAAACCGACCTGCGTGCGGCTCTTCTGGCGGATCAGGTGGTGGTGCACCGCCGAGGTCAGCAGCAGCGTCGGGATGGGGGCAAGATCGCGACTGGAGTCACGGTCCGAGAGCACGACGAAGCGCGCTCCCTCGACGATGGCCGCCGACACCTCGACGAAGATCTCGTCCAGGCGTGCCTTCATGGCGGCCGACCCTCCGGTCACGTCGTACAGGCCCTTGACGACGTACGTGGCGTAGCCGGGCAGGTTGCGGTCCGCGTTGATGTGGACGATCTTGGCCAGCTCGTCGTTGTCCAGGACAGGGAACGGCAGGACGACCTGTCGGGCGGATGCCGGTCCGACCGAGAGGGCGTTGCCCTCGGGGCCGATCACGGTCCCCAGCGAGGTGACGAGCTCTTCGCGGATGGCGTCCAGGGGTGGGTTCGTCACCTGGGCGAAGAGCTGGGTGAAGTAGTCGAAGATCAGCCGGGGACGTTCGGAGAGCACGGCGATCGGGCTGTCGGTGCCCATTGAGCCCAACGCCTCCCCGCCGGTCTTCGCCATGGGAGTCACCAGAATCCGCAGCTCTTCCTGGGTATAGCCGAAAGTCTGCTGACGACGTGCCACCGATGCCGCGGTGTAAGTGATGTGCTCCCGCTCGGGCAGGTCCTGCAGGTTCATCAACCCAGCGTGCAGCCAGTCCTCGTACGGGTTCTCAGCCGCCAGCGAGGACTTCACCTCGTCGTCGCTGACGATACGGCCGTGCTCGGTGTCCACGAGGAACATGCGTCCTGGCTGCAACCGGCCCTTGCGGACCACCCGACCGGGGTCGAGGTCGAGGACCCCGGTCTCGGAGGCAAGGACCACGAGGCCGTCGTCGGTGACCCAGTAACGCCCGGGACGCAGACCGTTGCGGTCCAGGACAGCGCCGATGACCGTGCCGTCGGTGAACGTGACGCAGGCCGGCCCGTCCCACGGCTCCATGAACGAGGAGTGGAACTTGTAGAACGCCCGGCGCGCCGGGTCCATCTCGGCGTGGTTCTCCCACGCCTCCGGGATCATCATGAGAACCGCGTGAGGTAGCGATCGGCCACCGAGATGCAACAGCTCCAGGACCTCGTCGAAGGACGCCGAGTCCGAGACCCCGGTGGTGCAGATCGGGAACAGGCGCTGAAGGTCACCAGGAATCAGGTCGCTCGCGAGCTGGCTCTCCCGCGCCTGCATCCAGTTGCGGTTGCCCTTGACCGTGTTGATCTCGCCGTTGTGGGCGATCAGCCGGTAAGGGTGAGCCAGCGGCCAGGAAGGAAAGGTGTTGGTCGAGAAACGCGAGTGGACCAGCGCCAGCTCGGTGACGAACCGATGGTCGGAGAGGTCGGGGAAGAAGGGCTCGAGCTGGTCGGTGGTGAGCATGCCCTTGTAGACCATGGTGCGTGCGGACAGCGATGGGAAGTACACCGCGGTCTCGTGCTCGGCGCGCTTGCGCAGGCAGAAGGCCAGACGCTCGAGGCCCATGCCGACCTCATGCGTGGCGGACGCGGTCACGAAGAGCTGGCGGAAGAACGGCATACAGGCCCGCGCGGTCTCACCAACGAGGTCGGCGGCAATCGGCACGTCGCGCCAGCCGAGAACGGTCAGACCCTCTTGTGCGGCGATGGCACAAATGGCGGCCTCCGCGCTCGCCCGCTCGTGTGCATCCGCAGGCAGGAAGGCGATGCCCGCGGCGTAGGCGCCCTGGGCGGGCAGCTCGAAGTCCACGACGTCGCGCAGGAAGTCATCCGGGATCTGGGTGAGGATGCCGGCTCCGTCACCGACCAGAGGGTCCGCTCCGGTTGCACCGCGATGCTCGAGGTTGCGCAGCGCCGTCATGGCATGGTCGATGATGTCGTGCCCGGCACTACCGCGCATGGTCGCGATGAACGCGACACCACAGGCATCGTGCTCAAGCTCGGAGCTGTACAACCCCTGGCTGCGCGGCTGAGCGGAAAAAAGCGAAGACAAGATTCGACACCGTCCTTGACGTCTCGAGAGGCAGCCCGGGGAACCAGGCGTGGACGGCACTGGCCAGCGTGGTGATCGAAGGATACCGGAAACCTGGGTATCCTGACAGGCGGGACAGTTCAGTCCAGATGCTGAGATAAGGACGGATCGTCCACGGGTGGCCCGGACGTCGCGATGGCCTCTGCGACATCTCCTTCACCGTGATGACCTCGCACCCCGAGGCGCCAGAAGGCGAACGCCGAGCCGGCGAACACGATGACTGACGTCCATACGTTGAGGCGGAGCCCGAGGATGTGATTGGCCGCATCCGTGCGCAACATCTCGATGACGCCCCGGCCGAGGGTGTAGAGCATCCCGTAGAGCGCGAAGATCTGACCTCGGGCCAGGCTGTAGCGACGATCGACCAGCACCAGGACCAGTGCAACCAACAGGCACCACAACGACTCGTACAGGAACGTCGGCTGGAAGGTGCCAAGAACGTTCGTCGTGCTGTTCGGACAGGTGACTGCACCTCCCGCGGCCTGATCCCAGCAGTGGATCTGCAGACCCCACGGCAGATCGGTCCTGGCGCCATACAGCTCGTTGTTGAAGTAGTTGCCCCAACGACCGATCGCCTGGGCGAGGACCACACCCGGCGCCGCCGCGTCGGCGTAGTCCAGGAAGCGGACCCCATGTCGGCGACAACCGAGCCACGCGCCCAGGGCGCCCAGCGCCACGGCTCCCCAGATGCCGAGGCCGCCCTCCCAGATCTTGAATGCGTTGAGCGGGTGACCACCCGCGCCGAAGTAAGCCTGCGGGCTGGAGATCACGTGGTAGAGCCGGCCGCCGACGATCCCGAACGGCACCGCCCACGTGGCCACATCCAGCGCCTCACCCGGCTTGCCCCCACGTTCAACGAGCCGTCGCTGGGCGATCCAGACCGCGGCGACGATGCCGACGAGGATCCACAGCGCGTAGGCCCTGATCGGGAACCAGCCGATGAACCAGACCGACTGGGACGGGCTCGGGATGGACGAGATCACTTCGTGGCGGCCTTGACCTGAGCGATCAGAGCTTCCGGTGTCGACAGGGTCTTGGTGATGTCCTTGCCGTTGAGCTTGAGGGTGGGGGTGCTGTTCACTCCAGCCTTCTCGGCGGCGCTCTGCGTATCGGTGACGTACTGGGCATGCTGACCCGAGGAGGTGCACTTCTGCCAGGTCGTCAGTGACGTACCGGTGATTCCTGCGGTCGTGGCGAACTCCGTGAGCTGGGCGTCGGTGTAGCCGGCACCCTCCTGCGCCGGCTGGGCCGCGAACACCGCTGCGTGGTAGGCGAGGAACTTACCGACGTCAGAGGCGCAGGCGACGGCATTGGCGGAGCGTTTCGAGGAGTCATTATTGAGGTTGTCGTCCAGGAAGGACAGGGTGTGCACGACCAGCTTGATGTCCCCTGCCTGGACCATCGAGGCGATGCTGGGTCCCATCGCCTTCTCGAGCTGTCCGCAGACCGGGCACTGGAAGTCCTCGTAGAGGTCGAGCGTGGGCGCGTTGCTCTTGGCCGGCGATGCATTGGCCAAGATGCCGCCCAGGTCACCTGAGACGACCCCGGCCGGCTGGGCGGAGCCCCCCGAGGCGCCACCCGACTTGCCGCTGTTTCCGATCAGGATGGCCACCACCACCCCCACGATCACGACGGCGGCAACGACCCCGCCGATGATGACAGGGTTGGCGCCCTTCTTCGGGGTGGCTGCCTTGAGCTTCTTGGAGGCGTCTGGGCGCATGTCGGTGATCTCCTCTAGCTGAACAAGCGTTGATCAAGGCTGTATGCCGTACGTGGACGCGCGACGAGCCACGCCGCACAGGCTGCGACTCCAACGTCGCGCAGTATGTCCCGTGGGTACTGCGTCTGAGCGGCCGCGATAGTTCCCCCGCCGCCGAAACAGCCACAGTCAATGGTCAGCCCGCGGGCCCACGCCGAGGCGATGCCGATGATGAACGCCACCATCAGGAGGCCGCCCACCGTCGCGGACAAGCGCGTGAAAAGGCCGATGACCAGGAGCAGTCCGACCAGGATCTCGACCACGGGCAGCGCGTAGCCCACGTATCCGGCGAAGTCGTACGGAAGGATCTGGAAGGCACGTACCGCCCTTGCCGAGAGCGCGGGTGAAGTCACCTTGGCCGCCCCGGCCCAGATGAGGACGACCCCCACGATCAGCCGAGCCAGCAGACCGATCACCTCGGGCAGGCGACCGGCGTCCGATTGACTCCTCAGCCCCATGGGCTCAGCCTTCCCGTCGGACGCCGGCAGCGAGCTCGGCCGACAGCTTGCGGATCGCGGCAAGACCGTCCGCACGCGACCCGGAGTCCGCGAGGCAGCGCACCAGCGCCGACCCGACGATCACGCCGTCGGCGAAGGCCGCAACCTGAGCGGCCTGGGCGCCGGCGGAGACACCGAGTCCGACGCAGATCGGCAGATCCGTCATCACACGCGTGCGGGTCACCAGGACCTCGGCGGTGTCGCCGACCGTCGCGCGGGCCCCGGTGACTCCCATGGTCGAGGCGGCGTAGACGAAGCCGCGGCAGGCCGAGGCCGTGCTCCTGAGCCGGTCAGGTGTCGAGCTCGGCGCAACCAGGAAGATGCGGTCGAGGTCGTTGCGCTCGGCGGCCGCGATCCACTGGGCGGCCTCGTCCGGGATGAGGTCCGGGGTGATCAGCCCGGCCCCACCAGCGGCCGCCAGGTCGTCGGCGAACCGGTCGACGCCATAGCGGAGAACGGGATTCCAGTAGGTCATGACCAACGCGGGGGCACCGGTCTCGGCGACTGCCCGAACCGCAGTGAAGACGTCCCGCAGCCGCGTTCCACCCTTGAGTGCGACGTCGACCGCGTGCTGGATGACGGGACCGTCCATCAAGGGGTCGGTGTAAGGCACCCCGATCTCGACAATG
>DASVHT010000160.1:0-3881 GCA_036382455.1 Dermatophilaceae bacterium | reverse complement strand
GATCGTTCGTTGCGAAAGCCGCATCCGACACGCTTGATGGTCTTGATCGTCCGGTTCACGTCTATCTGGAGTCGTGGGGGCTCCCTTTGCAGCCAGATCTGGCCTGATGGCCGTGTCGT
The DNA here is from genome assembly GCA_036382455.1 of Dermatophilaceae bacterium. GTDB lineage: Bacteria > Actinomycetota > Actinomycetes > Actinomycetales > Dermatophilaceae > UBA4719. The sequence goes on along the minus strand of DASVHT010000160.1, from coordinate 3,762 downwards.
AAACGCGAGAGTGTCTTCCGGCACGGGGAATGGGCCCTCCTGCTGCTTCCGTGAGTCCTCACGCTGCGTCGCGGCGGCAGGTAGCGGGGGGCAGTAGCCGCCGAGGTTGAGCATCGCCAGGGCGATCATGGCCTCGGGTGATTTGAAACCGAAGGCCATCCGTGTCAGGAGCCACCGTTGGTGTTCGTGGGGTCAGACCGAGAAGTGGACGTCCTGCTCTGCCCGCAATGCATCAACGAAGCGGCCTGGCGGCACGTCGACATCCTCGTACGTGATGACATGATCCTTCGGCACGTCGCGGCGTAGAATGCAGCCCTCGGCCAGCCCCATGGGTAACAGCCGCTCCTGCCGGGCCACAGGCGAATTCTCGGCTTGCCCGTAGGTGAGATAGCCGCCAAAGGCGTCGATGGTCGTCCCAGCTGCCATATCGACCTTGGCAGCCGCCACTACGTCCACTCGCGGGCCACCCAAGGGTGCGATGGCGGCGTCGCCAAACAACGCCGCCCGGGCGATGGACGTCGGCACCTCGAAGTGGCACAGATGGTAGGGCGTGTAGAAGCTGTACAGCGGCCCCTCGCCAAGCTTGTAGAGGTTGAGGTAGTGCTTCTGCTTGGGGTCATCATGGGTTCCAAGCACGAAGATGCCCGGATTTGGCCGGCTGCCCACGACGTAGTCCACGATGCCGCCGGCTGCCCGGAGCTCCTCCACGTCGTACCGCTCGGTCAACTCGTCGACGTGCCCGTCGAAGTCCAACCCGAGCATTCCCCGGCGGGCGACTCGCATCCCAGCGGCATTGGCCACCAGGGCCTGCTCGAAGGACACCTTGGTGCCATCGGCGAAGCTCGTGACCATCCAGGGGTTCTGCCCCCACCGGCGGGCAAAGCCCTCTTGCGTCGTCGGGTTGCGATAAGGGTCCTGCAATCCCTTGATGTTGCCGCACAGCAGTGGCGTCACGCCGATGCCGCGGACGAAACGGACGAGGTTCATCTCCACGCCCGGCTGGTCACCGTCGCAGCCGGTGTAGACGACTCCGGCTCGGTCCGCGCGCACCCTGAGAATTGGCCCAAACGTACCGTCCATCTCCGCGCTCATCAGCACGATGTGCTTGCCAGCCTCAATGGCCGCCAAGGTCACGCGGGCTGCCAGTTCCACCGTGCCGGTCACGTCGAGGACGACGTCGATGCCGTCCGCCTCGCAGATGGCGAAGTGGTTCTCAGTGATCGCCGGTACGCCAGCCGCAATCGACTTGTCGATACCCGCGCCGTCGTCGACGAGGCGAGTCTGCTCCACGCCAGCCTCGGTGTAAGCCCGCTGAGCGGTCTCGACATGCCGGTTGGCGATCGCGACCAGGGCCATGCCCGGAGTGGAGTTGACGATCTGGTTGGCGACGCCACGACCCATGAAGCCGCAGCCGACCATGCCGACGCGGATGGGGTTTCCCGCGGCCTCGCGCGCGCGCAGCGCCGTATCGACAATAATCACTTGATTGCCTCCGTCCGCTCGGCAAGCAGCGGCCATGCCGCGTCCTTCGGTGAGATGACCGTGACCGGCATCGGCCAACACAGACCCAGCGCGGGATCGTCGTAGCGCAGCCCGGCCTCCGCGCTCGGCGTGTACGTCTCGCTCACCTGATAGGTGACCTCGGTCCCATCCGTCAGCGTCTGATAGCCGTGAGCGAACAGGGGAGGCACGTATAACATCCGCCGATTTTCCCGGTTCAGCTCGACGGCGATGTGCCGCAAGTAGGTCCCTGACTCCGGTCGCATGTCCACAATAATGTCCACGACGGCTCCCCGAATGCACCGGATGAGCTTGGCTTCCAGCGCCGGCGCAACCTGGTAGTGCATCCCGCGCAGGGTCCCCGCCACATGGTTAAAGGACACGTTGCACTGCTCGACCAACGGCTCCAGGCCCGCTGCCGCGAACTCCTTCCGGCAGAAGGTTCGGGCGAAGAACCCGCGGTCATCCTCCCGGCGGTCAAGGTCAATAATCGCAGCTCCCGTCAGCGTGGTCGGGGTGAATATCATTAGACCCTCCAGAACAGCTGGCCATCCAGCTGATTGGTACGAATAAGATGCTCCAGCTGCTTGAGCCTGGTGTGCCCGCGTCCGGTGAACGTTGCGGCGTCGAGGTCCACGGCGGCGAAAACGTCGCGGAGCTGTCCAGCACCACGGGCCGCATCCCAGTCGCAGGAGAAGCCGGGAAGTTGCTTAGTGATCTTCTCGAACGACACCAGATAGCTGCGGTTGTCTCCACCGCTCTCGCCAAAGGTCAGCTCGCAGCTGGGGAAGACATCGGCCACCGCCTGCGCAATCTCCCGGACCTGGTAGTTCTGACTATCGCTGCCGACATTGAAGATCTGGTTGTGAACCAGCTCGACATCCGCGGCCAGGACGCAGCGGATTGCCTTGGCGATGTCCAACGCGTGCACCAACGGTCGCCACGGTGTGCCGTCGCTGGTCATGGCAATGCGCTTGGTGGTCCAGGCCAAACCGGCGAGGTTGTTCAGCACGATGTCGAACCGCATCCGGGGGGACGCACCGAACGCTGTCGCATTGCGCATAAAGGTCGGCGTGAAGCCGTCGTCTGCCATAGCCGCCACGTCCCGCTCCACGAGCGTCTTGCAGACGGCGTACGACGTCTGCGGATCGGTCGGCGACGTCTCGTCCACCTCACCGTCCGCGACGCCATACACGCTGCAGGAGGACATGTAGACGAACCGCCGAACACCAGCCGCCTTGGCCAGCTCAGCCAACCGCACCGACCCGCCGTGGTTGACGTCGAAGGTGACATCTTTGATCAGCTCGCCGAGCGGATCGTTGGACAGCTCGGCCATGTGCACCACGGCGTCGACGCCACGCAGGTCGTCCAGGGTAAGGCGGCGGATGTCAGTGCACAGTGTGTACGGCGTTCGGTCCAGCCCGGCGTAGAGCCAACCAGCCTTGTAATAGCCGGTGTCGACGCCGACTACGTCGTGGTTATCCTGCAGCAGCGTGGGGGCAAGCAGGCAACCGAGATAACCCTCAGTGCCGGTGACGAGCACCTTCACGGCGTCTTCCCCTCTTGTTGGTTCGGGAAGTGGCTAGTCGGTCAGTAATCGAGCGGCCGCTGGGAGCAGCCCGACGCATTGTCCTGATTGCCGCTGGAGTCGCGCCTCGCCTTCACCGGTGGTCGCGAGTCGGAACTGCCGAACGCAGGGCGGTATGACCCGACGGCAGTCCGTCACGGTCAACGCGGGCACGGTCAGGTGGCCCCAGCCGTGGGGAAAGGTACGCCATCTCAAGAAGCAGTTCACGAAAGCTCGGGGGGCGCTCCACGCGCAGCAACACCACCCTTGACTCCGATCGGGCCGGTAGCTTCGGTCACGAACCGTAACATGTGCGTGTTTGGAGCCAACGCCGTTACTGCTCCTTGCGTTTGGTCCTCCCCGTATACGCTGCAATTCAGGCCCGGATCTTGCAGCCGACCATCGGTGACGCCTGATGCATGATCGTTTCGGCAGCCGCCGGCCGTGCCGGACCAGCCGGGCGGCGACGTTGAGGATGGCCAGCCGCAGCCGCAGCCGCTTGCCGCGGGGGCAACGCCCGAGGCAGCGCCAGGGTGCGCAGCCAGAGGGCGACTTTGGGCGCCAGCGCGCCGGCCTGCCAGTACAACCAGTTGCCGAAGAACGGCTGCACCGGCGCGTGGATCATCCCGAAGTCATTCTTCAGCGCCCGGATGGTGTCCTCGCCGGGATGCCGCCGCGCAGCCGGTGGTGCGCCT
>DASVHT010000159.1:0-9017 GCA_036382455.1 Dermatophilaceae bacterium | reverse complement strand
TCCGTCACGTGAGGTCGCCACGTGCCTCGCCAACCGCCTCGCCTCGGTCGAGGGCATCAAGGCTGTCGACGTCGCAGGGCCTGGCTTCCTCAACATCACCGTCGAGGCGGCCTCGGCCGGCGAGCTGGCGCGCACGATCGTCCAGAGCGGAGCAGCCTACGGGCGCAACGACTCCGAGGCCGGCCACGTCATCAACCTCGAGTTCGTCTCGGCAAACCCCACGGGCCCTCTGCACATCGGCCACACCCGCTGGGCGGCCTTGGGAGACTCAACCCGGCGGCTGCTGGCGGCCTCAGGCGCTGCCGTCACGGCTGAGTACTACGTCAATGACGCTGGCGCGCAGATGGACAACTTCGCTGCTTCGGTGCTTGCTCGCGCCAAGGGGCACGACGTGCCCGAGGGCGGCTACCCGGGCGAGTACGTCATCGAGATCGCCACCCACGTGCTGGCTCAGCGCCCGGACCTGCTCGACCTCCCTGAGGCCGAGGCCCTTCAGCTCTCGGGTGACCTCGGTTACCAGTTCCAGCTGGCCGAGATACGCGAGGTGCTGGCCTCGTTCGACGTCCAGTTCGACGTGTGGTTCTCCGAGTCCTCCCTGCACGAGGGCGCAGCTGTTGAGCAGGCCGTGGCGCGGTTACGCGAGCAGGGACATGTCTATGACTCCGAGGGCGCGGTCTGGCTGCGGACCACCAGCTTCGGTGACGACCGCGACCGCGTGCTCATCCGGGCCAGCGGGGAGCCCACCTACTTTGCGGCTGACGCCGCCTACTACCTGAGCAAGAAGGACCGCGGGTTTCCCGAGAAGATCTACATGCTCGGCGCCGACCACCACGGCTACGTCAACAGGCTCAAGGCCATCGTGGCCTGTGCCGGCGACGATCCTGAGCACAACATCGAGATCAGGATCGGCCAGCTGGTCAGTATCGCCGGCGCCCGGATGGCCAAGCGCGCCGGCAACATGATCGAGATGCGCGACCTCATCTCGTGGATCGGCACCGACGCGGTGCGCTACTCCCTGGCGCGCTATCCGGCCGACTCACCGCTCTCGCTGGACGGTGAGGAGCTGCGCAAGCGCTCCAACGACAACCCCGTCTTCTATGTGCAGTACGCCCATGCCAGGACGTGCAACATCACCCGGCTGGCCGCGGAGGACGGTGTCCACCTCGCCGACGGCTTCGACCCCTCGCTGCTCACCCATGACACCGAGGCGGCGCTCCTGGCGATCCTCGGGGACTTCCCGAGGATCGTCGCCCAAGCGGCCAGCATGCGTGAGCCGCATCGGGTCGCGCGCTATCTCGAGGATCTCGCCGGCCACTTCCATAAGTGGTATGACGAGTGCCGGGTCCGCCCGCGCGAGGCCACCGAGGAGATCACCGACTTGCACCGCACTCGGCTCTGGCTCAACGAGGCAACCAGGGTCGTCCTGGCCAATGGCCTTGCCCTGCTTGGAGTTTCGTCCCCGGAGCGGCTCTGATGCCCGCCCACGAGGCCGGCGCCCTGCACGCCGAGGGCGGACATCGAGGCCCCACCTGGTTGCGCCCCCCCGAGGACGCCAACGCTCTGGTCACTTCGCTGTGGGCCAGCGGGGTCCGTCGTGGAGACGCCGGTGCGCTGACCATCGGCGGCCTTGACGTCCGCGAGGTCGCACGCGAGTTCGGCACACCGGCGTACGTCATCGACGAGGACGACTTCCGTTCTCGGGCAAGGGAGTTCAAGCACGCTTTCGGCGACGTCTTCCAGGAGCTCTGCGGCGGCGCTGACGTCTACTACGCGGGCAAGGCGTTCCTGTGCACTGCCGTGGCACGCTGGATCCACGAAGAGGGCCTTTACCTGGACGTCTGCTCCGGTGGGGAGCTGGCCGTGGCGATCCGAGCCGGCCTTCCCGGTGATCGGATCGGCATGCACGGTAACAACAAGAGCGTTGCCGAGATCGAGGCCGCGCTCCGTCATGGAGTCGGCCGCATCGTGGTCGACTCCTTCGAGGAGATCGAACGGGTGGCCGCGGAGGCCGAGCGGCTCGGTGTCGTGGCACCCGTCCTGGTCCGGGTCACGGTTGGCGTGGAGGCCCATACCCACGAGTACATCGCGACGGCCCACGAGGACCAGAAGTTCGGCTTCAGCCTCGCTGGCGGTCAGGCGGCAGAGGCGGTTCGTCGCATCCTGAACCACTCGGAATACCTGTCCCTGCTAGGTCTGCACTCGCACATCGGCAGCCAGATCTTCGACACCAGCGGCTTCGAGGTCGCGGCTCGTCGCGTCCTCGCGCTGCACCTGGACGTGGCACGTGAGCACGGCATCCAGCTGCCCGAGCTCGACCTCGGTGGGGGCTTCGGCATTGCGTACACCACTGAGCACGACCCGCTGTCGCCGCGCGACCTGGCCGTTGCCATGGCGCAGATCGTCGAGCGCGAGTGCGGTGCCGATGGGGTGCCGGTGCCGAAGATCTCGATCGAGCCGGGCCGCGCCATCGCCGGGCCCTCGACCTTCACGCTCTACGAGGTGGGGATCGTCAAGGAGGTGCTGCTTGATGGCGACGCGTCGCGCACCTACGTGTCCGTCGACGGGGGGATGAGCGACAACATCCGCCCGGCGCTCTACGACGCCGACTATTCGTGCACGATCGCCGGCCGAGCCAGTGAGGCGATCCCGACTCTGGCGCGCGTGGTCGGAAAGCACTGCGAGAGCGGCGATATCGTCGTCAAGGACGAGTTCCTGCCTTCCGACATCCGCCCCGGGGACCTGCTGGCTGTTCCGGGCACGGGCGCATACTGCCGCAGCCTGTCCAGCCAGTACAACCACACGCCGCGTCCGCCGGTCGTGGCCGTCCGGGCCGGCTCGGCACGCGCAATCGTGCGTCGCGAGACGATCGAGGATCTGCTGACGCTGGACATCGACTGACCGAATGTCGGAACGGCCGATGTCCACAGGGTGGACGAACGGCAGGATGAGCACGTCTGTCCGGACGAGCTCCGGAGCAGATCCAGACCTGAGGGAGCGATCGTGACCGAGAGCGACAAGCAGACGCAGCCGTTGCGCATCGCCCTGCTCGGATGCGGTGTCGTCGGCTCGGCGGTAGCGCGGTTGTTGACCGGGCACGCAGGGGACCTGGCCGCACGCGTTGGTCGCCCTCTCGAGATCGTGGGTGTTGCGGTCCGACGCCCGGAGAAGAGCCGTTCGGCCACGGGGGTCGACGTCTCGTTGTTCACCACCGACGCCGAGGAGCTCGTCACCAGGGCCGACATCGTCATCGAGGTCATCGGTGGCATAGAGCCGGCACGCAGCCTGATCCTGCGGGCGATGAAGTATGGAGCCAGCGTCGTCACAGCCAACAAGGCACTGCTCGCCGAGGACGGCCCGCGTCTTTACAGGTCCGCGCAGGAGTCTGATGTCGACCTGTACTACGAGGCGTCGGTCGCCGGGGCCATCCCTCTGCTGCGCCCCTTGCGAGAGTCGCTGGCCGGCGACGACGTCCGGCGCATCCTGGGCATCGTCAACGGCACCACGAACTACGTTCTGGACAAGATGGACACAACCGGCGCGGGCTTCGGGGACGCCGTCGAGCAGGCCCAGGCTCTGGGGTATGCCGAGGCCGATCCGACCGCTGACGTCGAGGGGTTCGATGCAGCCGCCAAGGCCGCCATCCTGGCCTCACTGGCGTTCCACACCCGCGTCAGCGCCAAGGATGTCCATCGCGAGGGCATCACGGACGTCAGCGCCGCCGACATCAGAGCCGCCCGCGAGATGGACTGTGTCGTCAAGCTTCTCGCGATCTGCGAGCGGATCAAGGGCGACGGTGATGGCGGCCAGGGCGGCATCTCGGTGCGCGTCCATCCCGCCATGATCCCGCGCACGCACCCCCTGGCCGGAGTGCGCGAAGCCTTCAACGCGGTCTTCGTCGAGGCCGAGTCCGCGGGTCAGCTCATGTTCTACGGTCGCGGCGCCGGTGGCGATCCGACGGCATCAGCCGTCCTGGGTGACGTCGTCGCCGTCGCCCGCCACAAGGTCGTCGGGGGTCGCGGGCCCGGAGAGTCGACCTACGCGGACCTGCCCATCCTCTCGATGGGCCAGGCGCAGACTCGCTATCACATCAGCCTCGACGTGGCCGACCGGCCAGGCGTGCTCGCCCAGGTGGCACTGGCCTTCGCCGAGCACGAGGTCTCGATCGAGACCGTTCGACAGCAGCTGCTCGAACCCGATCCGCAAAGCCCGGACGAGGGGCGCGCGAGCCTGGTCGTGGTCACGCACAGGGCCTCTGACGCCGCGCTGTCGGCCACTGTCGATGCCTTGGCCCACTTGTCCACTGTCCGCCGCGTCACCTCGGTGATGCGCGTCGAAGGGGAGTGACCATGCCCCATCTCTGGCGCGGAGTCATCCAGGAGTATCGCGACCGCCTGCCTTCGCTCGAGGGCGCGCCTGTGATCACGCTGGGGGAGGGCGGGACCCCGCTGATCCCCGCTGCTCACCTCTCATCGCTGGTCGGCGCCGAGGTCTTTGTCAAGTTCGAAGGGGTCAACCCGACGGGGTCGTTCAAGGACCGTGGCATGACCACGGCCATCTCGGTGGCCGCCCGCCGTGGGGTCAAGGCTGTGATCTGCGCCTCGACCGGGAACACCAGCGCATCGGCGGCGGCCTACGCCACCAAGGCCGGCATGACGTGCGGCGTGCTCGTGCCGGACGGCAAGATCGCCATGGGCAAGCTCAGCCAGGCCATCGCCCACGGCGCCACGTTGCTGCAGGTCGACGGCAACTTCGACGACTGCCTGACCTTGGCCCGCAAGCTGGCCGAGTCCTTCCCTGTCGATCTGGTCAACTCGGTCAACCCGGCCCGGATCGAGGGCCAGAAGACGGCGGCCTTCGAGATCGTCGACGTCCTGGGCGACGCACCCGACATCCACTGCATCCCCGTCGGTAACGCCGGCAACATCACGGCCTACTGGCGGGGCTATCGCGAGTACCACCGCGACAGTGAAAATCCCGGCCCCGCAACGCAGCTGCCCAGGATGTGGGGCTTCCAGGCCGAGGGCGCGGCTCCGATCGTCGCAGGCCATCCCGTCGACCATCCCGAGACGATCGCCACCGCCATCCGCATCGGCAACCCAGCATCGTGGCGCCAGGCTGTGGAGGCGCGCGACGACTCCGGCGGTCTGATCAACGCCGTCAGTGATGCGCAGATCCTCGCCGCACACCGTCTCCTCTCGGCGCGCGAAGGCATCTTCGTCGAACCGGCGTCGGCCGCCAGCGTCGCCGGACTGCTGGCCGCCCATGCGGCTGGACTAGTCCCCGCCGGTGTGCGCATCGTCTGCACCGTCACCGGACATGGGCTCAAGGACCCGGCCTGGGCTCTCAAGGACGTCGATGGGGTCGAGATCGTCCCGACCCGTGTGCCGGTGGACGCGTTCACCGCGGCCAAGGCGCTCGGACTCGAGGGCTAGGCGCCGTGGTCAACCTCATCAAGGGGTCATCGGTCCGCGTTCGCGTCCCGGCCAGCAGCGCCAACATCGGGCCGGGCTTCGACTCCGTCGGTCTGGCACTGGGCATCTGGGACGAGTACGTCGTGACGGTGAGCGCCGAGCCGGGCCTGCGTATCGACGTCGAGGGTGAAGGCGCTGGCGAGCTGCCCTGCGACGAGCGGCATCTGGTCCATCGATCGATGCTCAGGGCCTGGGAGCAGCTGCAGGTCCAGAGCCCGGCCGGCTTGGACCTGAGCTGTCGTAACGCCGTCCCGCAAGGTCGTGGCCTCGGGTCGTCCGCGACCGCGATCGTCGCTGGGATCGTTGCCGCGCAAGGGCTGTGTGATATCGCGACCGGGCGAGCGAGCGCAGAAGGCGGCTTTGACCACGCGTTCACCAACAACCTGGCCGCTGCCATCGAAGGCCACCCTGACAACGCTTCCGCGAGCGTGTTCGGCGGAATGACCCTGTCGTGGGCAGACGACGTCGAACCGGGGCTCATCCACTCGGTGCAGCTCGAGGTGAGGGGGGGCGTCATACCCCTGGTGTTCGTTCCTGCCGCGCAGCTGCCGACGGCGATCGCGCGTGCGGTCCTGCCCGATCAGATACCTCTTGGCCTTGCCGCCTTGAACTCTGCCCGGGTCGGCTTGCTCGTCGAGGCGGTCACCCGTCGCCCGGAGCTGTTGCTCGCAGCCACCCGCGAGTGGCTGCACCAGGAACCGCGACGAGCATCCTTCCCGGACTCGATGATGTTGCTTGATGCCCTTCGCGGAAAGGGATACGCGGCTGTCATCTCTGGTGCCGGGCCCAGCGTGCTCGTCCTGACGACCCCGGATCAGGTCGAGGACGCCCGCGCTCAGGCAGACCAGCTCGTATGGCGGGTGATCGAGCCGGGGATGCCGGTCACGGGCGCAAGCCTTGAAAGGCTTTCCGGCTGAAGGACGGACCCGGTCTGCCGACGTGCCGCAAGAGGAACTTCCGTCGGTCGCCGCGCCCCTGCCACAGAGGTGGGGCCGGGGTGTTATATTGAACTCGCACCCGGTCGTTATCGCCGATCGTCACTGGTCGAGCAGATCACAACAGGTGCGCAAACCACTAAGCAGGTGCGTCTTCAGGACGCACGCGGCGTTGTCACGCCGGCTCATGTGGTTTCCCATTGTCAGGGTTTTGCCTGACACCACATCCCCGGTCCGGCATTCTGCGTGGACCGAAAACGAGGGGGAAGGATCCTTCGTGACAAACATCACAACTCTCACCAGCGTGCCAACCGGCGGCGCCGATGAGACGCCCAAGCGCGTCGGCGGCCTCAGCACGATGAAGCTGGCGGAGCTTCAGGGCCTTGCCGGCGGCCTGGGCCTGACCGGTACCGCCAAGATGCGCAAGGGCGACCTGGTCATCGCGATCAGGGCCCGCCAGTCCGGCGGTTCGGCATCGGCGGCTTCAACCTCCGTCGAGCGAACGGCCGCAGCGACACCCGACGTTGGAGCACCTGCGTCTTCGGACCAGGGCACCCAGTCATCCCCAGCCAGCACCGTGCGCCCGGCGCGCACCTCCCGTCGGGCACAACGGCCCGTCATGCACTCTCCGGCCGATGACGGTGCAACGCCGTCCGTCGCGGAGCATGCGCAGCTGGACACCTCGGCTGCACGGGAAACCGCGGCTGCACAGGAGGCCCCGCGCGATGACGCCCCTCGCTACGAGGGCCGTCCGCAGCGGCAGAACGACCGCCAGCAGGGTGGTCGGGCGAACGGACGTCAGAACGACAACCGTCAGCAGGGCGGCCAGAACGACAACCGCCAGCACGGCGGCCAGAACGACAACCGGGGTCGGTACGACCAGGATGACGATGTTCCCGGCGGTCGCCGGCGGAACCGTCAGCGCAGCCGCGACCGCAAGCGTCGTGGCGGGTCGGGCGAGAGCTTCGGCGGCCAGAGCGAGTCCGTCGAGGCCATCAGCGAGGACGACGTCCTGGTCCCCGTGGCAGGCATCCTCGAGGTGCTAGACAGCTACGCGTTCCTGCGCACCAGCGGCTACCTGCCCGGTGAGAACGACGTCTACGTCCCTCTGGGCATCGTCAAGAAGAACGGCCTGCGCAAGGGTGACGCGGTGACCGGCGCCGTCCGGGCCCTGCGCGAAGGCGAGCAGATCCCTGCTCGCCAGAAGTTCAACGCGCTGGTCCGCCTGGACACCATCAACGGTCTGACGCCGGAACAGTCCGCGGGCCGCGTTGACTTCAGCAAGCTCACCCCGCTCTACCCGCAGGAGCGACTGCGTCTGGAGACGGAGCCGAACATCCTCTCGACCCGGTTGATTGACCTGATCGCCCCGATCGGCAAGGGCCAGCGCGGTCTGATCGTGAGCCCTGCCAAGGCCGGCAAGACGCTCATCCTTCAGGCGATCGCCAATGCCATCACGACCAACAACCCTGAGGCGCACCTCATGGTCGTCCTGGTGGACGAGCGCCCTGAGGAGGTCACGGACATGCAGCGCGCGGTCAAGGGCGAGGTCATCGCCTCGACGTTCGACCGACCGGCCACCGACCACACGACGGTCGCCGAGCTTGCCATCGAGCGGGCCAAGCGCCTCGTCGAGATGGGTCACGACGTGGTCATCCTGCTCGACTCGATCACTCGTCTGGGCCGTGCCTACAACCTTGCGGCCCCGGCCAGCGGGCGCATCCTGTCCGGTGGTGTCGACTCCAGCGCGCTGTATCCGCCGAAGCGCTTCTTCGGTGCCGCCCGCAACATCGAGAACGGCGGCTCGCTGACCATCCTTGCCACGGCACTGGTCGACACGGGTTCCAAGATGGACGAGGTGATCTTCGAGGAGTTCAAGGGCACCGGCAACATGGAGCTTCGCCTGTCACGTCATCTCGCCGAGCGCCGGATCTTCCCGGCCATCGACGTCAACCCCTCTGGGACGCGCCGCGAGGAGATCCTCATGGCTAACGAGGAGCTGAAGATCGTCTGGAAGCTGCGGCGGGTGCTCTCCGCCCTCGACCAGCAGCAGGGCATCGAGCTGCTCATCGACCGGCTCAAGAAGTCCAAGAGCAACGTCGAGTTCCTCATGCAGGTCCAGAAGACCTCATCGATCCAGATGGACGAGGACGACTGAGCTGGCCCGGTTCCCATGCTGATGACAACCGTGGTTCCAGTACCTGCCCTTGCCTGCGCGCCCGTGCAGTTTTGGGAATGATTCCCAAGTGCTCGACGTTTTCGGCATCAGTGTCTGATCTGGCACAATCATGTGTTGGCTGCCGGTTCCCGTGCGCGCCATCTCTGAGCGCACGACCCGGCCTCGCCCCAACCACAAGGAGCACACGTTGAAGAAGGACCTTCACCCCAACTACGTCGAGACCACGGTCACCTGCACCTGTGGCTCCACGTTCCAGACCCGCAGCACGGTGGTCGGCGGCAAGATCTCGTCCGACGTGTGCTCGCAGTGCCACCCCTTCTACACCGGCAAGCAGAAGATCCTGGACACCGGTGGTCGTATCGCCCGTTTCCAGGCCCGGTACGGCAAGAAGGACGCTGTCAAGACCGACGCCAAGTAGCTTCCCGAACGCCG
>DASVHT010000158.1:0-8103 GCA_036382455.1 Dermatophilaceae bacterium | reverse complement strand
TTCGAATCCTGCCGGGGGCACTACACGACCACCTGATGTCGCTCTTCCGAACCGCAGGTTCCGGGCACGAGTCGACAGTCGCCGGCCGCTCAAGATGCACGATCATGCCGATGTGCGAAAGTTCGACTCTGTCCATCGTGCAGCGGCCTCCAGACCCCGGGCCTCAGTTCGGCCCCGGTGCACCGTGTCCGGCGCCACCCCCGCCGCGTGCGCGACGACCGCCACACCGCCGGCACCCGGCTCGGCGGCCTCCGCCCCCAACCACAACCGACACTGCAGTTCGCTCAGATGCGGGCGCAGCACCTCGAACCGACGCGCCAGCGACTCGGGCAGATCCGCCATGGCACGAACGGTAGCCGCCCCCGAGCCCGGAAACTACGTTAATACATCGCAAGTCCTAAAGACATGCTCGGCCCGAAACTGCCATCCTCAACCAAATGGTGAGTTCAAGTGGTGCCGTTCCATGAGGTCCGGAACCCAGGTCGGGTCGAAAAACAGCCCGTAGGACATCGCGAGTGGCTCGAGCGTGGCCGGATTGGGCGGGCCAGCCTCGAAGATTTCGGCGAGTTCGAGGAAGAAGCGCTCGAAGCCGGCGGGCGTTATGACCTCAATCATGCGGGCCTCGTCCGTGCCGGCGTTCCACATCGTGTGCAGTTCTCCGCGGGGCTTGCTGATGTAGCCGCCGGCTTCAAGGATCACCTCGTCGGCTCCCGAGCGGAACCCGATCGCACCGGCGGTCACAATGGAGAACTCATCTTCCCGGGTGTGCACATGGGGCGGCACGAGCGCGCGTGGCGGGAAGGGGTGCTCGACGATCGCCACTTGTCCCCCGGTCTCCTTGCCGGTTAGACGGAACCCCACGCCAATGGAGCCGATGGTCCGGTCCGGCCCGTGGGGTGCGGGTAGCACGGTCAGCGGCAGGGCGCGTCCGGCCGCTGTCGCTTGCTCAAGCGTCGTCGGGACGGAGGTTGTGGTCAAGTGACGTCTCCAGTCGTGGAGGGCAATCCACTCCAACAGCGTCGTAGAGTCGAGATCAGGTGTACTCCTGGCTCTGCGCTGGCGTCAAGGCTGGTAGAACAGCGAAGATCGTCGGATCAGCGTGGCTACCTGGCGAGCGCGCCTTGGAGAGCTGTCGAGCAAAGCCGCCTGCGGATCAGAAGCAATAAGGCGCTTGAGGACTGCGCGAACGCACGGATCTGCCGTCGATCGGGCGCCTCCGGCTCCGGACACGCGCGTAACCTTCGGTTCGTCGACGGACCCCCTCCTCGAGCGGCTGATGCGTTCGCCCGTTCCGTTTCGGCGGCTGGTGGCTAGATTGCCCGAAGCGTTACAACCGAAGCCCAAGCGCACCGCCCGGGTGATTGCTATCGACGACATGGGCGAAATCGTCCACGACATCTCGTGTGACGCTTCCACGTTCCATGTCGTAAACGGGCGTCCGCGAGCACCACGGCCGGGTGTGGCTAGGCTGGTCGTGCGATGGCAAAGACGCGGGTACTACTTTGGTGGCCTTACCGGTACATCTCGAATCTGGGATGCATTCCCGCTCGGCTGCTTTCGCGGTGGCGCTGCCTGCGCTTCTCGCGAAACCCGGCTACTAACTCTGGGGGGCGCCCTGGTCAAGACACATGATGTTGCCCTCGCTGTCTTTGAACCACGCCGCCTTACCCATGCCCGGGATCGAGGCCACCTCGCCCTTCCAGTCCACCCCCGGCATGCCCTGGTACACCTCGAATACCACACCCTTGGCTTTGAGATCACGCACTTCGGCCTCGATGTCACTCACGTGCCATTGAGCGATCGTGTGGCCGGCCTGCCCCGCGTATTCCGTTTGGTAGATGTTGAACGCGGTCCCGCCAGCGGTCTTGTACAACAGCCACACACCTTCAGCCTCTGCGGACGGCGTCAACCCCAACGTGTCAGCGTAGAACGCGCGAGCCCTCTGCAGGTCCCCCGCTGGGATGTTGGCTTCGACCCGGCTGTCTTGGAGCATGCTTCCTCCCGGATGCCGACGTTCCCGAGCGCCTGCCGGCAGTGACCCGAAGAGCCTAGGCGCGCCAAACTCCTCCTGCAAGAGTTCTTCGGGGCTGCAGGGAATCAGGATCGCGGCGGCGGACGGCCCCTTTGGTAACTCAGGCACAGAATGTCGCAACGCGGTGTCATGCCGGGGAGCGGGCGCTTCTGCCGCGTAGCGTCGCGGGGGATTGACGCACACCTGCCGCCATCTCGTCGTTCAAGCCCATGGACTAACTGCGTGACCGCGACGACCATGGCTGCGGGCCCTCGCTACGACCGCAGTGGCGGCCCACTAGGCAGGGAAGGCGTGATGGCTGACGTGATCGCTCGGCTGGTGGCGGCCATGAACGAGCACGACATCGACGCCGCGGCTGGTCTCATGCACGAGGACTACCGCAGCGAGCAACCGGCACACCCGAGCAGGGCGTTCGTCGGGCGAGCCCAGATGCACGCCAACTGGAAGGCCATGATCGCCGGGATTCCGGACTTCCGCGCGGAATTGTGTCGGTCGGTTCGCGACGGTGACACCTTCTGGACCGAGTGGCGCTGGTGGGGTACCCGTGATGACGGGCAGCCGTTCGAAGTCCGCGGGGTCAGTCTGTTCGATACCGCAGATGATCAAATTGTGGCGGGCCGGCTGTATATGGAAGAGGTCGAGCGGGGGGGTGCAAAGATCGATCAGGCGGTGGAGGACCTGTCCGGCCGTCGACCCCGGCCTCGGCAACCGTAGGCCCGCGCGCGGCAAGCAACCCACGAGTCAGCGGCCAAGCGACAGCAAAAAAGTGACGCGGCTACCCAAGAACTGATGGGCCTCGCGTGACCTACCTACTGCTGCTGTCGGTGCCGCCCGAGGAACCGTTCGCGGCTGAGCCAGATGCTGTAATGATCTTGGCTCACGAACTTCCGGGTGCCCGTTACCGGCTGCCCACAGCCGCACCGACAGGTCCGAGCCTGTCCGACGGAGGCGGCGGCTTCCTCGGCATATGGCAATCTGTCGAGCTCTGCGCTGATTTGCCGGTTCGAAAGCCGCTCGATTAGGGGCGCTCCACGACCACCTGACCTCGCTCTTCCGAACCGCAGGCTCCGAGCACGACGTCAGCGGTCGCAGCCCCTCAAGACATACGGTCATGCCGATGTGCGGACGTTCCAGAACTGGCATTACCGAGCGTTCCGACCGCGGTGTGGAAGTGTCGCCGAGCGGCATCTACATGCCCCGTACGCCGATCTGCACGCCGTTGGAGCCATCCAGACCTCCACGCCGAGCGGCTGCGGCTTCCCGCGGGGGGAGGATGTGAGACGTGCCCGGAGATCCCCTTCCTGACATCGACCTCGCTCGCATCCGTCCGTACGGGCAGCCAGCGTCTCGGTCCAGCGCGTTCGAGGAGCTGGCGTCGATCCTCATCGAGCATGGTGTTGTCGAGTGGCCCGACGGCGTTCGCTTCGACCGCTTCGGGAACCCGGACGGTGGACGCGAGGGCCGGGGGGTCCTGCCGAACGGGCACGTGTGGGCATGGCAGGCCAAGTACCTGTTCGAGTTCGATTCTTCGGCGCTCGGCCAAGTCACCTCCTCGGTGCGGCGGGTCTTGGACCTTGAGCCGACCCTGAAGCGATATTTCGTGGTGCTCCCGTTCGACCTGCCAGCCGGGGACACGGAGGACCGAGCGTCGGCACATACCCGGTGGACCACCAAGGTGTCGGAGTGGGAGGCAGTGGCCCGTGAGAAGGATCTAGAGGTCGAGTTCGTCTTCATCGGTGCGCACCAGCTCGTTACCGCGCTGACCGAACCTCGGCACGCCGGGCGGGCCCGGTACTGGTTCGCCGCCGAAGTCCTGACCCCGGAGTGGCAAGCACGTCGCCTGGAAGAGGCCATAGCAAAAGCGGGTCGTCGCTACACGCCGCGGCTCCACGTCGAGGTGGACACGGTCCACCCTCTCGACGCCGTCGGCCGGGTGGAGGCGTACGTGCAGCGATGGCAGAGAGTGCTCGCCGAGCTCCGTCAAGCGCGACAGTGGCCGTGGCGGCCACCTGCCGAGGTCATGGAGCCCTTCAGCGAGGCGCTTCCTCGTTGTGTCACCGCGCTCGATGAGGCGGATGCGGCCCTGGTGCTGATGATCGCCGCAGCGGGGTCGACGGACGAGCTACCGCCGGTCGAAGGCCCACTCGTCGCAGCCGTGGAGGCGCTGCGGCACGTGGACGATCTGCTGCATGAGCACGCGTTGACGAAGGACAGGTACTTCGTCGATGACGCCGCGTCGTTGTACTCGGAGGTTCAACAGGCGGTCAGCGCTCTCCGGCGCGGCGAGCAGCTGGTTCGGAGTGTGACCACACGGGCAGCCGGAGAGAGACTCCTGCTGCTCACAGGTCGTACCGGTGTCGGCAAGACGCACGTGTTGTGCGATGTCGCGAGTCGAAGAATCGCGGTCGGGCTTCCGACGATCCTCCTTCTCGGCCAGGACTTCGACGGCCGATCGCTCCTGCCACAGATCGGCGACCTGAGCCAACTCGGCGGATCGGCGGACGACGTACTGGCCGTGCTCGACGCAGCGTCAGAGGCGGCCGGATGCGTTGGGCTGTTCGTGATCGACGCTCTCAACGAGGGCGAGCGGCCGGAGCGGTGGCGCGACGACGTTCGCGCCTTGACCGCAGCCGCCGCCCGCTACCCGCACGTCGCACTGGTGCTCTCCTGCCGAACTGAGTTCGTCGAGGCAGTCATCGGTGACGAGCAGGTGCCGATGGTCGAGCACATCGGTTTCGCTGAGGCGACTGACGTCGCAGTTCAACGGTTCACGCACGAGTACGGTCTCGAGCCGCCGACGTTCCCCGTCCTCAACCCAGAGTTCGGCAATCCACTGTTCCTCAAGCTAACCTGTGAGGCGCTTGCGACGCTCGGCGCGACGCGCTTCCCCTTCGGCACCGCCGGCCTTGTGACTGTCTGCACCGCGTTCGTCGAAGCGGTGAACAAGCGCCTTTCCGAGCCTGGTCGCTGTGACTATGACGAGCGGAGCGGCCCCGTCGGCCGCGTGATACGTGAGCTCGCACTGCTCGGTCGCGGTGGGTTGGACCGAGCCGCCGTCCAGCGCATCACGGATGAGGCCCTGCCGAACCGCCCTTGGTCTCGGTCGCTGATGCGTGGCCTTATCGCCGAGGGCGTTATCCTTGAGCTGAGTGATGGGCGGATCACGTTCGGGTATCAGCGGTTGGGTGACGTCACGCGCGCAGCCGCGATTGCTGAGAAAGCGCCGGACTACATACGAGTATGGCTGCAGGAACTCGCTGAGGACGTCTGGCGCGAGCGTGGAGTGCTTGGCGCTCTAGCAGTGGTCGTCCCGGAGCGGCACGGGGTGGAGCTCGTCGACCTCGCGGTCGACGAAGAACGGAGAGTCTCGTACGACGTCGTTGATGGCTTCCTCGAGAGTCTGCTTCTCCGGTCACCCGACTCGATATCGCCGCGCACTGTGGAGATCGTGCGACGGCTGCTCGGCGATGACTACCGCGTCGGCGAGATCTGGGATCGCCTAATCCGGATCGCTTGCGTCCCCGGCCACCCGCTCAACGCTGAATGGCTTCATGCGCATCTCGCGGCCTATGAGGTAGCGGACCGGGACCGGTCGTGGTCCACGTGGCTCGTTGGCGCCGTGGACATGGACGACGAGACAACGGTCCGCCGACTGATCGAGTGGGCATGGCCGCTTGACCTTCGCGACCGTGTCGCTGTACCCGACGACGTCGCTGCGCTCGCGACGCAGGTGTTTGGGTGGCTGTTGACTACTTCCGACCGCCGAGTACGAGATCGCGCGACGAAGGCGATCGTGAGTATCGCTGAGCGGGCGCCGGCCGCCTTCGCGACGGCACTGGCGAGGTTCCAGGGCACAAACGACCCCTATGTCATCGAGCGGCTGGCGGCGGCCGCATGCGGGGCAGTGCTGAGGAATGACGACGTCGATGCAGCGCAGCGGATCGCCGACGGCGTGTTGGCGCTCGTCGGCGACGAGTGGCCACGGCATCTGATGACGAGGGACTTCGTCCGGCGCGTCCTCGGTGGGGCGCTTGCTCGCGGGTGGTCGGGCCCGGACTGGCTTCCGCCCTATGGCGCACAGTGGCCCGTTCCCACACGGCCGGTTGAGGATATAGAGGTTCTTGCCGGCTCACCTGACTATGCGTACGGGTCCATCTGGCACTCGCTCACCGGGATGGGTGACTTCGGCCGGTATGTGTTGCAGTCCGCGCTGCGAGATGTCGCGAGCGACGACACGACGGCCCTGCGGTACAACGCCGAACGAGCGGTGTTCGACCGAGTGCTCGAGCTTGGCTGGACACCCGAGCGCTTCCGCGAGATCGACAGAGGAAGGGCCGGCGGCCGCGACGGTGTCATCGAGCGAGTCGGCAAGAAGTATCAGTGGGTCGGCTTCTACGAGGTCCTCGGCCGCATCGCCGACCACCACGCCCTCAAGCCGCCCTGGGGGGACGAGAGGCCACGGCCGTACGAGTACGCCGAGCAGCTCGTCTGGCGCGACATCGACCCGAGCGTGCTTGTTCGCAAGCCAGCGGCGCCCTCTACGCCAGAACGCCCGTGGTTCTCGCCGATCGCGGCACGATTCCCGCAGGGCACCGCCGACGACTATCCCGCCGACATGACGGGCGTGCCAGACCCGTTGGATCTGATCGGCGTCTCCGACCCCCACGGTGGCCCGTGGCTGGTGCTCGTCAGCAACCCTGACTGGAACCAGCCGCTACCCCCGGAGATCGAAGCGCTGCACGTTCCACGGCTCGACGTGTGGATGCAGCTCCATGCGTATCTCGTTCCCGTGGCAGGGGCTCGGGCCCTGAGTGAGTGGGCCAACGGTAAGGACTGGTTCGGACGGTGGATGCCCGAGATCGCAGAGGCACACAACGTACTGCTCGGCGCCCATCCCGATGATCCGGAGTGGTCCGCAGCGGACGGAGGTATCGAGTGGTGGGACGTTAGGGCTGGCGGACCGCAGCCTACGGAGCTACTGCAATGCGCCGCGTGGTACGGCGGTACCGGCACCTCACGCGACGCGTCCGCCGACGAGGAGACGCGCGGTTACGTCCCGAGCCGACGTCTGTCCGACGTACTCGGCTTGTCCCGCGGTGTGGACTTCACCTGGAGGGACGCCTCCGGTATCGCTGTCCACGACCCGTCGGTAGTCTTGGGCGGCCCGGGAACTCTGGCGATGCGACGCGACTTGGTGCCGCGGCTCGCGGACGCCGGACTAACGATCTTCTGGACAGCGCTAGTCGGGAACGAGCTGCACCGCAGCGACCACATGCCGCCCCGCGACGACTACCGATGGGTCAGCGCAAGCGCGTCTTACATCCTCAACGTGGACCGAATCGAGCAGGTTGGCGCCATCGCCGTCCGATGCAGCCCCGGCCCAACGACGGAACGTGAGCTCGAGTGGATGACAAAGAAGGCGGAGGGCTGATCCGCCGCGCGCGCGACGCCGCCACCGATGACCGGGAGCCGCTGGCCGACCAGCGCGAACATCGGCTAGCGAGCGACCGAGCGGCTCATCGTGGGGCGTCATCCGTCGGGAGGAACTTCTCGCGCATCGCGGGCCGGATGGCAGGCCGCCGCGAGGTGTTGGCAGACGAATGCGAACGGCTGACTAACCAGCCCAAGATCGATCAAGAGGTACACGAGACAGAACGCCTCCATAGCAGGGATGACGCCGCGCCCGTCGAACAGAACCGTCACTACGCGACGGTCCGACAGCCGCTCACTGGTGCACCCTTGTCGTGTCGGCGGCTTCAGATGAGCCGCTGATGCACCCGAGGTCCGCCGGGTCATCGCCCTGCTCGCTTGACGCTTCGACGTCCAGCATGAGTTCTGCGAGACCCGGCGGTTACCCAGGACACGCCGACCGTCGACAGGGCTGAGCGCCACCGAGCGCCGATCAGTTAGCGAACCGGCAGCCGCGTCCTGGTGGCGACGTCGTGGTCTCCATCCGGCCCATTCACGGACAACTCGGCCGCGTCGTTCATCTGTCAGCACGCGCTTGGCGGGTCGATTGACCCCCAGCCCTTTGTGGCCCCCGGCGGCAGCCTGTATCTGCTGTGGAAGAG
>DASVHT010000157.1:0-3799 GCA_036382455.1 Dermatophilaceae bacterium | reverse complement strand
AGCAGCCAGTGGATCTCCCCCTCGGGTGCCGTGGTGCGGCGCCCCGGCCTCGACAAGTACATCGCGATCTTCAGCCACCACACCATCGGCACGATGGACAACGTCCCCGCGGGCAGCGACCGGATCGGCGGCCCGGAGGTGCGTGATCTGCTGTTGCGCTACCCCAACGTCATTGTGTGGGTCAACGGCCATACGCACCGCAACGAGGTGCTGCCGCATGCTCGCCTCACAGGCTGTGCGTGGCGGTTTCTGGGAGCTGAACACCGCAGCCCATATCGACTGGCCGCAGCAGTCGCGCATCGTGGAGGTCGTCGACAATCGTGACGGCACCCTGTCCGTGTTCGGCACCATTGTCGATCACGCCGGGCCGGCGTCGAGCGGGGGCTCGGCATCTGGTCCGCTGGCGCTCGCCTCGCTGTCGCGCGAGCTCTCCGCCAACGACTGGCAGGATCGGACGGACGACAGGCGCGGGGGAGTCGATGACCGCAACGTCGAGCTGGTTCTGCCCGCCCCCTTCGTCGATGGCAGAGGTGACAATGGCCAGACGCGTCGACTTGACGCCGGCGCGGTCCCGGCCGTGCGCTGAACCCGTCGCATCCTGTTTCAGTCGGCGTGCCCACCTTTGGCGCACGTTGGCGCACGTCGGTCCGGGTCGTCGCGGCCTCGTTGCGTAGAGTGACCGCTGGTCAACGGCAAACACGAATCTGACGAGGTGGCAAGTGGTCGAGCAAACAGGTATGCGGCAGCGCTCCGAGCGGCAGGCGCTGCCCGACGAGAACGGGTTCTTCGGGGCATACGGCGGGCAGTTCCTGCCCCCGCAGCTCGAGGCGCCCTTCGCCGAGATTACGAGGGCCTACCACGAGATCGAGAACGACGCGGCGTTCATCGCCGAGCTGCGCTATCTGCGCAAGCACTTCCAGGGCCGCCCCACACCCGTCTATCACGCACGCACCCTGTCGATGGACAATGGCGGTGCGCAGATCTACCTGAAGCGTGAGGACCTCAACCACACCGGCGCCCACAAGCTGAACCACTGCATGGGCGAGGGCCTGCTCGCGAAGTACATGGGCAAGAAGAAGGTCATCGCCGAGACCGGCGCGGGCCAGCATGGTGTCGCCCTGGCGACCGCCGCAGCTCACTTCGGCCTCGAGTGCGAGATCCACATGGGCCAGGTCGACATCGAGAAGCAGGCGCCCAACGTCAGCCGTATGCAGCTGCTGGGCGCCACGGTCGTGCCGGTTACCCGAGGCCTCAAGACGCTCAAGGAGGCCGTCGACTCGGCCTTCGAGGCCTATCTGGCCGACTATGAGAACTCGATCTACTGCATCGGGTCGGTCGTGGGCCCGCATCCCTTCCCGCTCATGGTCCGCGACTTCCAGCGCGTCGTGGGCATCGAGGCGCGCGAACAGTTTTTCGAGATGACCGGCAACCTCCCCGATGTGGTGGAGGCGTGCGTCGGCGGCGGTTCCAACGCGATTGGCATCTTCTCCGCGTTCCTGGACGACCCGGTGAAGCTGATCGGCGTCGAGCCGCTCGGGCGCGGCACGAGCGTCGGCGACCACGCCGCGACGATGACCTACGGTCGCGAGGGCGTCATCCACGGCTTCAAGTGCTACCTGCTGCAGGACGCCGACGGCCAGCCTTCCCCCGTGTACTCATGTGCCAGCGGCCTCGACTACCCCGGCGTCGGCCCCGAGCACAGCTACCTCAAGGACGCCGGCCGCGTTGACTACGTGACCTGTTCGGACGAGGAGTGCCGCGACGCCTTCTTCATGCTCAGCCGCAAGGAGGGCATTATCCCCGCGCTGGAGAGCGCGCACGCCGTGGCTCATGCACTGGTCAAGGCCCGCGAGATGAAGACAGGCACGATCCTGGTGAACCTGAGCGGCCGTGGCGACAAGGACATGGACTACGTGATCCAGCACTGGGGCATCGGGGGGCCGGTCTGAGGTTGGAGGCCCTTACTGAAATCAGGAGCTCAGGTCGCGGAGAAGAGCGGGGCCCCCTGGGTGATCCTCGTTGGCGAGGACTCGACCTCGACCCGGTCGCGTTCGTCATGGACCGCGGCAACCTGGGTGATCTTGGGGCCGTGCTTGGCGTAGTGGTGACCGCAGAAGACGATCTGGGTTCCCGTCCGCATGGTCACCCGCACCTTTGCCTGCGCGCCGCAGGATCCCAGGGAAACTAGTCCGGCCTGGTCGCCCACAAGTGCTGAGCAGTCGCACCGATCGTGACAGGTCAGCGGCTGGGTGGGGGAGTCACGAAGGATCGTGGTGACGACGCTCTTCGCCGGGGGGGGGCTCCGAGATCCTTCTCAGCAGAGCATCCATGGGGACCCTCCTTGGGTCGCACGTGATCGTGAAATACCGTGTAACCACCATGACAGCATGTGGTTTCCAGCGCTATCGGACGATGGCACTACGACCTGTATCGTTCAGTTAGGGTTGGCCGACCACGTCGTTCGACTCGGATGCGTGCTTGAAGGTTTGCGTTCCTCGAGGCCTGGGTCACGTTCTCCTGGCCCTCCGCACTCTTCCGCACACACTCACCGATCTAACTGAACTGCTTTGGTCTTACAACTATCGTGTCGCCGTTCGTCGATGAGTAACGGAGAGGGACAGGGGCTTCCGGCGCGTGTTGCTGTGCCCCCGTCCCGGGATCCTGACGGCGAGACCGAAGACCTTGTTGGCTGGTTACGTTCGAAGAACGACTGTGGTGTAGACGTCAATCAATGCGGAGACACTGGCGGCGCCGCCGTCGACCACCTCTGCGTGCTTGGCCAGGCCCTCCAGCCGGGTGGTGTGGGCGCCGCGCTGGACCTCGGTGGCGGTCCGGGCGGCTGCGGCAGCCCCGTCCCGATCCCCCGCGGCCAGCAGCAGGACGGCTTGGAGCACGGGACCCGTTCCGGGCAGCTGCAGCGTGCCGGGGTTGGCGACGGTGAGCAGGTGCACGCGTCCGAGGATGCCGGCTTCGACTGCGTCGAGGGCGAGGTCCGCGGCGGCTGAGGCGTCGGTGACAAGCTCTTCGATCTGTTGGGGGGCGATGGTCTCGCACAGGGACAGGATGGCGGCGTGCTGGAACGCTGTGGGGTTCTGTGCGGCCACGAGCAGCTGGACCACCTCGTCGGTACAAAGCTGGTCGACATGCTCACCCAGGTATGTGAAGGACGCGGCCCATGTGTCGGTGTTGATCCAGTCGTGGATGAGTGTCTGCAGCTCGTCCTGGGCGGCGAGGTCCGCGAGCACCTGGCTCAGACCGCGTTGGACCACGTCTTCGTGGAGGGCGGCCAGTCCGGTCAGCCGTTGATCATCCGGGTGGAGCGTGAGCAGGATGTCCAGGGTCTCGGGCAGGGTCTGTCCGGAGACGACCTCGGAGCGTTCTCGCAGGACGGCGGCGGCCGCTGACAAGGTTGTTGCGCCAGCCCAGGCCCGGGCGAGGTCGACATCGAGATCGTGCACCTGACCGACGGCCCAGTTAGGCAGTCCGTCGGGGAGCGGGTTCATGCTCACGGCGACCGACCGCGCATACCGGCGGGACTCGCCCGGGGCGTAGTCCGGGATGCTGGACCCGTAGTCGGCCACCTGATCGGCGCCTGTTGGGTCAAGAGCCTCGCTGACGGCTTGGTGGATGCGCGCCTCCGCCTGAACACGATCCCCGCGCCGATCATGCCACGCAGCAGCGGCTGCGCTGATGTACGCACGTAGTTGGGGCAAGGCGATGCTGGTACGAGACTCGTCCCACGCGCTTGCCGCCTGGTCTTGGTGACCGGCCTCGGCCAGCTGGTCGGCCATCAGGCTCG
>DASVHT010000156.1:0-1785 GCA_036382455.1 Dermatophilaceae bacterium | reverse complement strand
TGAGCGTGCCCTTCACGTGCTCATCGGTCATCACGACGTCCTCCGACCGGGCATGCCCGCGTGGTTATGGCGCCCCATGCGATCGCGGGGAGCCTCGGCGAGCAGCGCCTCGGGCGTTCCGAGGCACCTGTGAGTCTCCAGTCTGGGCCCAGCAACGTCATGACAGTCCGGCATGGGCGTGGCTCGACTCACGGCTGGTCGAGCAGGGGGCAAGTTCGAGACGGACCTGCTCTCCTCCCGACGCGTTCACGGCCCTATCCTGTCGCTTGCAGGAACCAGCCAGTTGAGGAGATTCTGGACGTGCCACCGAGCAAGGACCCCAAGCCGTATACGATCGGCGAACCGTTTGATATCAGCGTCCTGAAGAAGGCGAAGCCCGCGCGGGCCGCTTCGACTCGTGACGTGGTCCTGGAGAAGGCCATCATGCAGGCGGCGGCCGCCGCTGAGTCCCAGGTCATTCGGTTCTTCTTCGACCCGGAGAAGGACAAGGTTGCAACAGTCAAGGCTGCAGCCAAGCGCATCGTGAAGGCCATGGACGTGCCCGTGAATGTCGGCTACAGCAAGACCAGGTTCCCGAATGCGATCCTGCTCAGCCGGGGTGTCTTGAGCAACCGGAGTCGTCCCTCGAAATAGTCCGTCGATCCGGCCATCCAGAACTGCCCGACGGGCGCCGCGGTCGCGCCAGCCAGGAGCACCGTCTCACTCAGCTGGTCAGCGGGGCAGTCGGCGTTTGGCTGGAGAACCGGCGAACGTGCGCGTCCGGGCGAGCAGCTGGCGTTCCGTGAGTGGGCCGCCCTTCTCGACGTCGATCCGTCGCGTGCGGCCATGGCTCTGGTCATCGGCGCGGACCTGATCCGCGAAGTGCTCGACCACCTCGCCGTCGCCGATCAGCAGCAGGTCGTCGTCGTCTGGCAGCACGTGGGCGACCTGGGCGAAGAACGTGCGCATGTGCTCGTCGCGATGGCCCTCGCCTGCCGGGTGGTTCTCGGTGGGTGGCCGCCCGGTCGAGCGGTGCCGACCCGGGACCGTGGATTCGATGCGGTGGCGCAGGGCGGCGTCGCCGCTCCAGCGCACCACCGAGGCGAAGTCGGCGGACATCCAGACACCAGTGGCGTGGGGACCGGACATCGCGGTTCCTCCTATCCTGGGCGGTCGCCCATCATCAGCCACAGGCGACCGCGGCCCAGTGGTCCAGCCTACCAGTGGATGGCGCCACTGAAGAAGAGCGCCGTCAGCGTTATCACCACGATCACCGCCAGCACGCCCAGGACCATCCGCGCCGCCCTCGAAAGGTGATACGGATTGCCCGTCGTCTCCTCGTATGACCGTGTCTTCCGGTCGTGCTCCTGCCGTTCGTTCCTGTTCCGGCCGCTTTCGTCCTGGTTCGCGATCTCTGGACTCCCTTCCCACGACCTCGGCGATGGTCGGGCAAGACTCGCCGCACCGGCCGCCTATCTCCAGCTTTGGCGCGGCAGACCCCTTGGTCGGCCACTGAGTTTGGCGTCCGTGCACGACGAAGTCATGAAGATCCGTCATGTCCCCGAGCACCGCGATGGGGGCGTTTGGGCTCGGGTCCAAGACCTCAGCGGTCGGGCAGCACTTCCGACGGTTGCGCCGCTCCCGTAGGTGGACTGTCAGTCTCCCGAGCCCGAGCGACGAAGCTGGCGCAGCGCCTGCCAGGCCGGGATTCAATGTCGACGATCGCCGGCTCCTGATACTGTTTCGGCGACCGAACGGTCGAGTCGGCCTGATCCCGATTCACCCCAGAACGACGATCGCGAGCGA
>DASVHT010000155.1:0-7046 GCA_036382455.1 Dermatophilaceae bacterium | reverse complement strand
GACCAGGATCAGCGGGTGCCCTTCGTGACCCAGAGGCTCCAGAACGCACCGGGACCGGTTGTCGCGGTATCCGACTACATGCGCGCCGTTCAGGACCAGATCGCCCCATGGGTGCCCGGGGACTTCATCTCGCTCGGCGCCGACGGCTTCGGTTTCTCCGACACGCGCGCAGCCGCCCGTCGCTACTTCCACATCGACGGCCCGTCCGTCGCGGTCAGGGCGTTGCAGATGCTGGCCAAGCGCGGCGAGATCGACGGGTCGGTGGCACGGGAGGCAGTCGAGAAGTACCGGCTGCTCGACGTCACCGCGGGCACCTCTGGCAGCGTTGGGGGCGAGTCGTAGACGCAGCCCGCTTTCTGGCCCGACTCGTTGCCGGTTTGTTTCACCCTTTCCGGTCGATTGTGTGGGATTGGTGAAACAAGCCGGCTAACGACAGACCACATGCTCCCTGGGACATTGTGGCCGACATACAAATAGGGTGACCTTATGGCAGCCAGACGCCCGCGCGGCAGCGCGGCCACACAACGGCGCATCGAGAGCAGCTCCGGCTCGCTCTCGACGGCTGCGAACAAGCACATGGAGACCCATTACGACTGGTATCGCGCCCTCTCCGCGGCCGATCGCTCATGGGTGGGGCTGGTCGCCCAGGCCGGTATTGCGGCCTTCGTCGCGTGGTACCGCGACCCGAGCGACACCCCGCAGATCTCGGTGGACGTGTTCGGGACGGCTCCGCGCGAGCTGACCAGGTCCATCAGCCTCGTGCAGACCCTGGATCTGGTGCGCTCCGTTGTCGACGTCGTCGAGGAGGACGTGGCACGGCTCGCGGCTCCGGGCGACGAACAGAACCTGCGCGAGTCCGTGCTCCGCTATTCCCGGGAGATCGCCTTCGGGGCTGCCCAGGTCTACGCCGGCGCCGCGGAGGCACGCGGGGGGTGGGACGCCCGCCTGGAGTCCCTGGTCGTCGACGCCGTGCTGCGTGGCGAGGCCGACGACTCCATGCAGTCGCGCGCCTCGGCGCTGGGCTGGGGGTCGGTCAACCACGTCGCCGTGATCGCCGGAGCTGCGCCTGGGGGGAACACAGCTGACATCGTGGATGCCGTACGGCGTACCGCCTCGCAGCTCGGCGTCGAGTGCCTGGCGGCTGTCCAGGGCCGGCGTCTGGTGGCCATCCTCGGGGGCCTGGAGGACCCATCCCACACCGTCCACGCGTTGGCCGACTGCTTCGGCGAAGGCCCCATCGTCATCGGTCCCACCGTGCCTCACCTGTTCGCGGCCGGACGCTCGGCCCGTGCCGCACTCTCGGGTCTGGATGCCGCGCGCGCCTGGCCCGATGCGCCCCGTCCGGTCCTTGCCGACGAGCTCCTGCCCGAGCGGGTTCTTGCAGGTGACGCCCCCGCACGTCGGGCCCTCATCGACCGTGTCTATCGTCCGCTCTTGATGGCCGGCAAAGCCTTGTTCGAGACGGCCACGACCTATCTCGACGGCGGCGGCGGGCTCGAGTCCACGGCCAGGGTGTTGTTCGTCCACCCCAACACCGTGCGCTATCGGCTTGGACGGATAGCTGCCGTGACGGGATACGACCTGAGCCACCCCCGGGAGGCCTACACGGTGCGGCTGGCCCTCGCGGTCGGACGCCTGGCCGATACCACCGAGCGAGGGTGGCGACGTTCACTTCAAGGTAAAGTAGCGGTTACAGGTCAAACGCCCGACGGTCCGCATTTGTAGGAACCCTCTAAATCGGGCGATGAATGTTGGTGCTGTTCGGTCACGACCTGATCACGGCCCAACCGAAGGGCTTACTAGGTCTTGTTCTCGTATGCCCTGGACAGGGCTCCCAGACTCCCGGCTTCCTCGCCCCATGGCTTGAGCTGCCGGGATTCCGCGACCGGATGCAGTGGCTCTCGACCGTGGCCGGCATCGACCTGGTCAGGCACGGCACCGAGTCCGACGCCGAGTCCATCAGGGACACCGCGATCGCGCAGCCGCTGATCGTGGGCGCCGGTCTCATCTCCTTGCTGGCCCTGTTCGAGCACCCCGCCGATGGTTTCCGCCTGGTCGCCGGTGGGGCCGGTCACTCGGTCGGCGAGATCACCGCTGCCGCCGCAGCCGGGGTCATCAGCGCCGAGCAGGCCATGGTCTTCGTCCGCGAGCGCGGACGGCTCATGGCCGAGGCGAGCGCAGTCACCCCGACAGGCATGAGCGCGGTCGTGGGCGGCGACAGCGAGGACGTGGCGCAGGTGCTGCTCGAGAACGGACTCGTGCTGGCGAACAACAACGGGAGCGGCCAGGTCGTGGCCGCCGGCACCGTGGAGCAGCTTGCAGCACTGAGTGCCAACCCGCCTGCCAAAGCGCGTGTTATCCCGTTGCAGGTCGCAGGCGCCTTCCACACCGAGCACATGGCCCCGGCCGTCAAGGAGCTGGGTGCCATGGCACGCGCCATGTCCACCCACGACTCCCGCTCACGCCTGGTGTCCAACCGGGACGGCACCGTGGTTCACAGCGGCCGCGAGTTCCTCAGGCGCCTGGTCACCCAGGTCAGCAGCCCCGTTCGCTGGGATCTGTGCATGGAGACGTTCAAGGACTTCGGGGTAACCGGCCTGATCGAGATCCCGCCGGCCGGCGCACTGGCCAACCTGGCAAAACGAGGACTTCCGGGCGTGGAGGTCCTCGCCCTGAAGTCGCCCGACCAGCTCTCCGAAGCCCACCGCATGATCCGGGAGCACTCCCAACCCAGCCAGATCGCGGACACCCCGACGTGGCGGCTGGTCATCGCACCGGCAAAGGGCATCGTCAGCTTCATGCGTTCCGAGCCGGGCACCGACGTGGTTCCGGGCTCGGTGGTCGCGGCGGTGAAGACCAGGCGCGACACGTTGGACGTCACCGCACCATACGGCGGCCGGGTCATCGAATGGCTCGTCGAGGACGGTGACCCCGTCTCCCCCGGACAGCCGCTGCTGCGGCTGCACCCCACGGCAGCCTGACCCGGGCCCAAACCAGATCCGAACGACACATCCGAACCACACGCCCGAACGACGCGGAGACCACGACATGACGACCACAGCTCCCCAACATCGCCCGACCCTGAACGACCGGACCGGACCAGCACATGCCCGCGTCTGGGGCATTGGCGGCTATCGACCAGAGCGCGTGGTCACCAACGATGAGATCTGCGAGCACATCGACTCCACCGACCAGTGGATCCGTGATCGCACCGGCATCGTCACCCGTCGCTTCGCAGCTCCTGATGAGACCGTGGTCGACATGGCAGCCGCCGCATCTGGCGACGCGCTGAAGGCTGCCGGCATCACCGGGTCGCAGATCGGCGCCGTCATCGTCGCAACGGTGACCCACCCGTACCAGACCCCTTCAGCTGCTGCCTCGTTGGCCGAGCGCATCGGTGCAACTCCCGCCGCAGCGTTCGACATTTCCGCTGCCTGCGCCGGCTACTGCCACGGCATAGCGCTGGCCAACGACATGGTCCGCGGTGGCACCGCCGAGTTCGTCCTTGTCGTTGGCGTCGAGAAGCTGTCCGACTTCACCGACAAGAACGACCGCGGTTCGGCCTTCATCTTCGGCGACGGCGCCGGTGCAGCGATCGTCGGTCCCTCGGACTTCCCCGGGATCGGCCCCACGGTCTGGGGCTCTGACGGTTCCAAGTGGAAGACCATCTCGTCACGCAACTCCTGGATCGAGGTACGCAACGGCGGAGGCGACGTCGACTGGCCGGCGATCACGATGGAGGGCCCGGCAGTCTTTCGCTGGGCCGTCTATGACATGGCTCCGGTGGCTCAGGCTGCCCTGGACCAGGCGGGCATCAAGGTCGACGACCTTGATGCCTTCATCCCCCACCAGGCCAACAACCGGATCACTGACGCGTTGATCAAGCAGCTCAAGCTGCCCGACCACATTCCGGTGGCACGCGACATCCAGGAAACCGGGAACACCTCCGCGGCTTCGATCCCGCTGGCAACCCAGCGCATGCTTGACTCTGGTCAGGCCCCGCACGGCGGTCTGGCCCTGCAGATCGGTTTCGGAGCCGGTCTCGTCTACGCCGCACAGGTCATCGTCCTGCCCTAAGAGCTCCCGCCGGCCCGACGGGACATTCGGGTCAGACAGCACGATCAGATTCCCAGGCACCACGACAAACAAGGAGCTGGCCTCATGGCCCAAAGCGAAAAAGAGATCCTCGACGGTCTGGCCGAGATCGTCAACGAAGAGACCGGTCTGGAGACCGCCTCCGTCGAGCTCGACAAGTCCTTCACCGATGACCTCGACATCGACTCCCTGTCAATGATGACGATCGTCGTCAACGCCGAGGAGAAGTTCGGCGTGCGCATCCCCGACGACGAGGTCAAGAACCTCAAGACAGTACGCGACGCCGTCAGCTTCATCGCGAGCGCGCAGGCCTGACCCCGTCATCCGCCGTGGTGCGTTGCCGCCGTCCGGCGCCCACGCACCACGGCATGCCTCACGTTCCGTCCCCCAGCGCGCTGTGACCCCACCACCCCAAGCCGTTCACGGCCGACCCCGTGTGTGCCCCCGGGCCCACTGAAACAAGGAGCAGACCCCTATGACCTCGAATCGCGAGCAGCGCATCGTCGTGACCGGTCTGGGTGCGACCACCCCTCTCGGGGGCAACGTCACCGAGACCTGGGAGGCGATCCTCGCCGGCGAGTCGGGTGTGCGCCTGATGCCGTTCGACTGGGTCGAGACCTACGAGCTCCCCGTGAAGATCGCCGCGACCATCAAGCAGTCCCCCGTGGACGTCCTGGCCAGGGTCGAGGTTCGCCGGCTCGACCCGGCCGGACAGTACGCCCTGATCGCTGCCCGCGAGGCATGGGGCGACGCGGGCACACCTGAGGTCGATCCGGAGCGTCTCGGCGTCGTCATCGGCACCGGCATCGGCGGTGTCCACACGCTGCTGGACCAATGGGACACTCTGAGGGAAAAAGGTGTCCGTCGGGTCTTCCCGCTCGCCGTTCCCATGCTGATCGTCAACGGCCCTGCCGCAGCGGTGTCCATCGAGCTCGGTGCGCGCGCCGGGGCGCACGCACCCGTGAGCGCCTGCTCTTCAGGAGCTGAGGCCATTGGCTACGCCGCGGAGATGATCCGCAACGGCCGCGCCGACGTCGTGGTCGCCGGCGGCACGGAAGCTGCGATGCACCCCATGCCGATCGCCGGGTTCACTGCCATGCAAGCCCTGTCAACCCGCAATGACGATCCCGAGGGGGCCTCCCGCCCCTACGACACCGGTCGCGACGGCTTCGTCCTGGGCGAAGGTGCCGCGGTGGTCGTGCTGGAGAGCGAGGAGCACGCCAAGGCCCGCGGCGCGAGGATCTACGCCGAGGTATGCGGGCTGGGCATGTCCTCAGACGCTCACCACATCGCGGCGCCGGACCCGGTCGGCGCCGGGGCTGCCCGCGCCATGCGCGAGGCGGTCGAGAGCGCGGGGCTCACCTCCGCGGACATCGTCCACATCAACGCCCACGCCACCTCGACGCCCGTGGGCGACATCGCCGAGTCCAACGCGATCCGCCTAGCCTTCGGCGACGAGGCCGACCACATGGCCGTGAGCGCGACCAAGTCGATGACCGGACACCTGCTTGGTGCGGCCGGAGCCCTCGAGACGATCTTCAGCGTCCTGGCCATCCACCACCGCCTGGCTCCGGCCACCATCAACCTCGATGACTTCGACCCCGCGATCTCCCTCGACGTCGTTCACGGTGAGCACCGCAAGCTTCCCGGCGGCGACATCGCAGCCCTGAACAACTCCTTCGGGTTCGGTGGCCACAACGTGGCATTGGCGATTCGAAGCACCTAATGACTGCCCGCATGCCGAGCCCCGCGGCTGATCAGGCAGTAGCCGCAACCAAGCCCAGGATCGACAGGGAGGAGGACCCTCGCAACCCGCGCAAGCGGCTCGAGGCATTCTTCGACGACGGCACGCTTGAGCTGATCACCGCCGAGGACACCAGCGGCATTCTCTGCGCGGCGGGCATCGTGCGCGGTACGGCGGTCGTGGCCTTCGCGTCGGACGCGACCATCCAGGGTGGCGCGATGGGCATTCAGGGCTGCGAGGCGATCCTCGTGGCCTATGAGCGAGCTCTGGCGGACGGTGTGCCGATCGTGGGCATCTGGCACTCCGGTGGCGCGCGGCTGGCCGAGGGCGTCGTCTCGCTCCATGCGGTCGGCGAGGTGTTCGCCATCATGACCCGCGCCTCGGGCAAGATTCCGCAGATCTCCATCGTCATCGGCCCGGCAGCCGGCGGCGCGGCATACGGCCCCGCACTGACCGACATCGTCATCCTCGGCCCGGACGGACGCATCTTCGTGACGGGCCCAGACGTCGTGCGTTCGGTCACCGGCGAGAACGTCGACGCGCTGCGGCTTGGCGGTCCTGAGCCGCACGGACGTCGCTCCGGCGTCGTCCACATCGTGACGGAGACCACCGAGGCTGCATACGAACGCGGGCAACAGCTCTGCTCCCTGCTCGGTGCCCAGGGGACGCTCGACGTGGGGGCCGTGAAGGATCGCGACCTCGCCGAGACGTTCCCCGAGTCGGCTCGTCGCGCCTACGACGTGCACCCGCTGATCGCCAACGTCCTCGATGACGCCGAGCACATGATCGAGCTGCACCCCAGATGGGCACCCAACATCACGACCACCCTGGGCCGTTTCGGCGGACGAACCGTTGGCGTCGTGGCCAACAACCCGATGCGTCTTGGCGGCTGTCTGGACTCGTCCTCGGCTGAGAAGGCTGCTCGCTTCGTGCGCATGTGTGACGCCTTCGGCATCCCGCTCATCGTGCTGGTTGATGTGCCCGGATACCTGCCCGGCGTGGACCAGGAGTGGGACGGCGTGGTGAGACGTGGGGCCAAGCTGCTGCATGCCTTCGCCGAGGCCACTGTTCCCCGAGTCACCCTCGTCACCCGCAAGTCGTATGGCGGTGCGTACATCGCCATGAACGCCCGATGCCTCGGTGCGACAAAGGTATTCGCGTGGCCGACGGCCACCGTTGCCGTCATGGGTGCGGTCGCGGCCGTGCG
>DASVHT010000154.1:0-4794 GCA_036382455.1 Dermatophilaceae bacterium | reverse complement strand
GCCGTGGATTTCGCGCTTGGGTATTGACCGACTACGTCCTGTCGGCCGACGGCGCCGCTGTCCTGATGGCTGCCGGGTTCGCCAAGCCCTGACAGGGGAGGGCAACTCGCTGACCGGAACGCAATTCGCCGACCAGCCCTGCCCAGGTTCTTCGACAGGCTCTAGGCTCGTCGTCGAGGCGCCGACTGCAGGGAGAGATGACATGCGACATGAATGTGTGGACGGGAACGAGGCAGCGGCTGCGGTCGCCTATGCCCTGAGCGAGCTCGTGACCCTGTACCCGATCACCCCTTCGTCACCGATGGGGGAGCACGCCGACGCCTGGGCGTCCAGCGGCCGGACGAACCTGTGGGGCATGGTGCCCCGGGTGGTCGAGATGCAGAGCGAAGGCGGGGCCGCCGGCGCGCTGCACGGCGCGTTGCAGACCGGGGCACTCGCCACCACCTTCACCTCGTCCCAGGGGCTGCTGCTCATGCTGCCCAACATGTTCAAGATCGCCGGTGAGCTGACTCCGGCGGTGATCCACGTGGCCGCCCGCGCGGTTGCCACGCACGCGTTGTCGATCTTTGGCGACCACTCCGACGTGATGGCCGTACGAACCACCGGTTTCGCCATGCTGGCCTCCAGCTCGGTGCAGGAGGCACAGGACCTTGCCGCCGTCGCCCACCTCGCCTCCTTGGCGACCCGGGTGCCGTTCCTGCACTTCTTCGACGGCTTCCGCACCTCGCACGAGATGAACCGGGTGGACATGCTCGAGCGAGAGGACCTGCGCGCGCTCGTCGACGACACCGGTGTCGTGGCCCACCGTGACCGGGGGCTGAGCGCCCAACACCCGGTGCTGCGCGGATCGGCGCAGAACCCGGACGTGTTCTTCCAGTCCCGCGAGGCGGTCAACCCCTTCTACGACGCGGTGCCGGCCGCGGTGCAGGACGCGATGGATCGGCTGGCCGAGCGCACCGGTCGCGTTCACCACCTGGTGGACTATGTCGGGCACCCACAGGCCGACCGGGTCATCGTGATCATGGGGTCCGGGGCGGGCGCCGTCCAGGAGACCGTCGAGGAGCTCAACCGTCGCGGCGAGCGCGTCGGGGTGGTGACCGTGCGGCTGTACCGGCCGTTCCCGGCCGCCGAGCTGGCCGCAGCGCTGCCTCAGTCCGTAGGCAGGGTCGCAGTGCTTGACCGCACCAAAGAACCTGGCGCGTATGGCGAGCCGCTGTTCCTCGACGTCGTCGCGACCTTGGCCGAGGCCGTCACCAGCGGCTCGCGCGACCCCCGCGCCATGCCGCGGGTCACCGGCGGACGCTACGGGCTCTCGTCCAAGGAGTTCACCCCCGCAATGGTCAAGGGGGTCTTCGACGAGCTCGAGTCCGAGCTGCCGCGTCCCCGGTTCACCGTCGGCATCGTCGACGACGTGACCCACTTGTCGGTGCCCCCGGACCGCAGCTTCGAGCTGCCAACGCCCGAGGGCGACGTCCGGGCAGTGTTCTTTGGGCTGGGCTCTGACGGCACCGTCGGCGCCAACAAGAACACCGTCAAGATCGTGAGCGAACACAGCG
The DNA here is from genome assembly GCA_036382455.1 of Dermatophilaceae bacterium. GTDB lineage: Bacteria > Actinomycetota > Actinomycetes > Actinomycetales > Dermatophilaceae > UBA4719. The sequence continues at coordinate 3,238 of DASVHT010000154.1, read as the reverse complement.
ACCTGCACGCCCAGGGCTACTTCGTCTACGACTCGAAGAAGGCCGGGGCGATCACCGTCTCCCACCTGCGGTTCTCCCGCGACCAGATCCGGTCCACGTACCTCATCGACCAGGCGGATCTTGTCGCCTGCCATCAGTTCGGGTTGCTGTTCACCCAGGACGTCCTGGCCGTCGCCAAGCCTGGCGCGACTGTGCTGCTCAACGCGCCCTACCCTCCGGAGGAGGTGTGGGACGTGCTGCCCGAACGGGTTCAGCGAGCCATCATCGACAAGTTGCTGAAGGTGCATGTCATCGATGCGCACCGGGTCGCCGGCGAGCTCGGCCTTCGCGGGCGGATCAACACCGTCATGCAGCCGTGCTTCTTCGCTCTCTCGGGGATCCTTCCCCAGGAGCAGGCCATGGACGCGGTGCGACGCTCGGTGGAGAAGTCCTACGGCCGACGCGGGCCCAAGGTCGTCGAACGTAATCTCGCCGCCGTCGACGCGTCCCTGGCCGAGCTGCACGAGCTCACGGTGCCGACGACCGTGACCTCGACAGCGCCGTGGCGCGAGGTGATCCCGGTCGGGGCGCCGGACTTCGTGACCAGGGTGACCGCGCGTATCCTGGCCGGCGAAGGTGACCTGCTGCCGGTCAGCGCAATGCCGGTGGACGGAACCTTCCCGACCGGCACCACGCGATACGAGAAGAGGGCGCTCGCGCAGGAGATCCCGATCTGGGACCCCGACATCTGCATCGACTGCGGCAAGTGCGCGATCGTGTGCCCGCACAATGCGATGGGCATGAAGGTGCTCCCCCCGGAGGCCTTGGACGGCGCGCCGGATTCGTTCGAGACCAAGTCCTTCAACGCGCGGGAGCTGGCGACCCCGCACCTGCTGAGCATCCAGGTCGCCCCCGACGACTGCACCGGGTGCGGGGTGTGCGTGGAGCAGTGTCCAGCAGTCAGCAAGACCGTCGTCGGGCACAAGGCCATCAACATGGAACCGGTCGCCGAGCACCGGGACCAGGAGCGCGTCAACTACGCGTTCTTCGACAGCATCCCCCCGCTGGATCGCGGGCTTCTCCCACACGACACCGTCAAGGGCTCGCAGGTGCTCCAGCCGCTGTTCGAGTTCTCGAGCGCGTGCGAGGGGTGCGGCGAGACGCCATACCTGCGCCTGCTCACCCAGCTCTTCGGTGACCGCATGGTCGTGGCCAACGCCACGGGATGCTCGTCGATCTACGGTGGCAACCTGCCGACCACTCCGTGGAGCCGCAACGCCGAGGGTCGCGGCCCGGCCTGGTCCAACAGCCTCTTCGAGGACAACGCGGAGTTCGGTCTTGGTATGCGGCTGGGCAAGGAACAGGGCACCGCCACGGCACGGGCACTGGTGGGCACCCTCGCCGACGCGATCGGTTCCGACCTGGCCCGCGAGATTCTCGACGCGGACCAGTCCACCGAGGCGGGCGTTGCCGCTCAGCGGGAGCGGGTCCTGCGCCTGCGCGTGAAGCTGGACGCGATCGCGGCCGACCCCGCGGCGCGCCACCTGGTGAGCCTGGCCGACGACCTGGTGCGCAGCGACGTGTGGATCATCGGTGGTGACGGGTGGGCCTACGACATCGGGTATGGCGGGCTGGACCACGTGCTGGCCTCCGGGGAGAACGTCAACGTGCTGGTGCTCGACACCGAGGTCTACTCCAACACCGGCGGTCAGGCGTCCAAGGCCACCCCGAGGGGCGCGGTGGCCAAGTTCGCCACCTCCGGCAAGGAGACCCCGAAGAAGGACCTGGGCGCTTTGGCCATGCAGTACGGCAACGTCTATGTCGCCCAGATCGCCCTCGGGGCTAACGAGGTGCAGACGGTGCGGGCCCTGTCTGAGGCTGCCGCGTGGCCCGGCCCGTCGCTGGTGCTTGCGTACTCCACGTGCATCGCGCACGGCATCGACATGAAGTTCTCCATGACCCATCAGCGCAACGCGGTCAAGAGCGGCCACTGGCCCCTCTACCGGTTCGCCCCCGGACCTGAGGAGCACACGAAGCCGTTCCGGCTCGACTCCCGCAAACCGGCTCTGGCACTTCGCGAGTTCGCGCGGGAAGAAGCCCGCTTCGCCATGCTGGAACGCTCCGACCCCGAGCGGGCACACCACCTCATGGCCCTGGCCCAGTCCGACGTCGACGAGCGCTGGCGCTACTACGAGCAGCTCGCCGGGGTCGAACGCAGCGTGCCGCACGAGCCCGGGGCGGTCGTCGACCCCGAGGGCGTCGCCACCGAGGAGGTGCCATCGTGACCACCGGATCGAGCGTTCCGCCGGACTTCGACCTGTCCACTACGTATCTGGGACTGTCGCTGCGCAGCCCGCTGGTCGCGTCGGCCGGACCGCTGACCGCTCGACTCGACTCGCTGCGCGCTCTGGAGCAGGCAGGGGTCGGCGCCGTCGTGCTGCCCTCATTGTTCGAGGAACAGGTCGAGAACGAGGACATCCAGGCCGCTCGCCTGGGCGACCTCGGTGCGGACAGCAATCCGGAGGCCACCGGCTACTTCCCTGACCTGGGCGACTACGAGTCGGTCGTCGACCGCTACCTGCGCCATGTCGAGGAGGCGAAGAAGGCCCTGTCGGTCCCCGTGGTGGCCAGCTTGAACGGGGAGACCTCGGGCGGCTGGGTGAGGTATGCGCGACTGCTCGAGCTCGCCGGCGCCGACGCGCTCGAGCTCAACCTCTATGGGATCGCCGCCGACATGGACGTGACGGGGCGTGAGGTCGAGGACGACCAGATAGAGCTCGTCGCCGTCGTCAAGGCGTCCCTCTCGATCCCGCTCGCTGTCAAGATCGGCCCCTATTACAGCGCGTTTGGCCACCAGGCCGCGCGCTTCGTGGAGGCGGGGGCGGACGGCTTGGTGCTGTTCAACCGTTTCTACCAGCCCGACATCGACCCCCGGACCCGCAAGGTGGCACCTGCGCTGGAGCTCTCGACGTCGGCGGAGCTGCGGCTGCCGCTGCGTTGGGCCGCCATCCTGTCTGGGCGGGTCGAGGCGTCACTGGCCGTCACGACCGGCGTCCACACGGGCGCCGACGCCGCCCGCTGCCTGCTTGCCGGCGCCGATGTGGCAATGATGACCTCAGCGCTGATCAAGAACGGCCCCGAGCATGTCGCCACGGTCGAACGCGAGCTCGTCGCGTGGGCCGCTGAGTCGGGCTTCGAGTCGGTGGCCCAGCTCAGGGGCAGCGTCAGCCAGCGTCACGTCGCCGACCCGTCTGCCTTC
>DASVHT010000153.1:0-11327 GCA_036382455.1 Dermatophilaceae bacterium | reverse complement strand
CCCGGCATCACGCCTGACAGCGGCGCAGATGCTCCCCACGCGTCTCCTCGCCACCGTCGCACCCGCGGCGCACCACCCCACGGCGCGGCCGCCGGCCCGTTCCGCCGACATCCAGAGGCGCCCCGGCCGACGATGACCGGTACCGGTAGGGGCGTATCACGCGGATGAAGCCGGCGACTCAGTCGTCGCTGCCTCGGCGGGCATCAGCGCGTCGACCCGCGCCTCCGCCGACGTGTGCCGAGCGAGCAGCCGGCGCACCAGGCCGATCCGCAGCGCCCAGCCGCGTCCATCGCGCGGAGGGCGCAGGCCAGCGGAAGTCCGACGACGGCGAGTAGCAGGCTACGAACCTCAGCCGAGCGCAGTCCGCTGAGCACCCTCGCCCGATCCCGGTGAGTGCCCAGTCCGGCCAGGAACGCCGGGACGCCGGCGAGGTCGAGGGACTCCGGCAGTCGTCGTTGCTCGCGGACCAGCCGGCCACCCCCGCGCGGCCGGGCGCCGCCGAGATGGCCGAGCATCCCGCGCGCGGCCACCCGCAGTCGCTGGCCACGCCGGACCACTTCGGCAACATGTATGGCCTAAGTCAAATATGCGGTGCGCGTCGTTCGTGTCCGCCGGCCGGCCCGTTCGCCACCTCCGTCAGGTCGCAGGCGGCGTGCCCGGCCCTGATACACGCCCATGGCCGCGAAGTCACCGTCAGCCGCGCCGCCGACTGCATTGGTTCGCTGGCGATGACTCTTGCCTGGTGGGCGTCACCCGCTCCGCGGCATGACATGTAGGTCCCGGTCTTGCGGTCCTGGAAGATCGATGTTCGCCATGTGGTGCGTCCCACCGTGACGGCGACGCGCACCGAGCCGAAGCCACGTCGGATACCGACGGTGCTGTCGGTGATGTCGTCGCTGATCTCGGCCGGGAGCGAGACGAAGTGCCATCCATCTGCGCCCGGGTACTGCCAAAGGGGTGCCGCGAACCCGAAGGTCCCGATGCGTGTCACGGGACCGACGGTAAAGCCTGGCGCCGACAGGACGGACGTGAACTTCGCGGAAGACGACCTGGCGGCTCGTTCCACGGATTGCTGATGTCCGGACGTTTGTCGCACGGCGCCATATGGACCGTGGATCCGCTCCTTGGCAACTCCGTGTCGATCGACCCTCCTGCCTTGCTACGCTGCTTGCATGACTAGGTTCGCCGCCGAGCGGGCGTGAAGGCGGTCGTCTACGACCGGTACGGGTCTCCCGATGTGCTGCATGTCGAGGACGTCCCGGTCCCTGCGCCCGCCGCCGGCCAGATGCGGGTAAGAGTCGCTGCGACTTCGGTCAACCTCAGCGACTGGGAGGGCCTGCGCGGATCGCCCGCGTACGCGCGGATCGGCGGGCTGCGTCTCCCCGCTCGCAGGACGCTTGGATCGGACATCGCCGGCGTGGTCGACGATGTCGGGTCAGGGGTTACCCGGTTCCGACCCGGAGACGAGGTGTACGGCGACAACCTCGCGCTGAAGGGTGGGTTCGCGGAGTACACGCTCGCCCCGGAATCCGCGCTGGCCCGCAAGCCGACCCAGCTCACGTTCGCTGAGGCGTCCACCATCCCGCAGGCCGGCGCGATCGCCTGGCAGGGCACGAAAGGGGCTGTGGCGGGTAGCCGGGTCCTGATCAACGGCGCGGGCGGGGGGTCAGGATCGTTCGCCATCCAGTTGGCCAAGCGGCTCGGTGCTCACGTCACGGGTGTCGACAACGCCGCCAAGCAGGACTTCATGCTGTCGATGGGTGCGGATGACGTGATTGACTACAGCCGCGACGACTTCACAACTCCGACCCAGCCGTACGACTTGATGCTGGACCTGGTCGCGCACCGGTCGGTGTTCGCCTACCGGCGCGCGCTGGCACCCGGCGGCACCTATCGGTGCGTAGGGGGGTCGGTACGCGCGCTGCTGCGAGTGCTCACCGTCGGCTCGGTGGTTGGGCGACTAACCGGTCGCTTGATCGGGGTGCTCGCAGTGAAGGAGGGGCCGGCCCACTTCGAGCCGGTTGCCGACCTCTGCGTTGCCGGGCAAGTAAGGATCCACATCGACCGCACCGTCACTCTCGAGGAACTTCCCGCCGCTCTTGCTCACGTCGGTGAGGGACGCGCTCTCGGCAAAGTCGTTGTCTGCCCCTCCTAACACTCAGCCTTGGATGCTTGCGGCACGAGAGTCTCTACAACGAGGGCCCTTGTTGGCCTCCAATGTGGGAGCGGACGCGCAAGTCAATGTGTTCGGACGCCAGCGAGCGGCGAGTCGCCGGGGGGACTCGCACCCCCCGGCGCTCACGGAACCCGGCGTGAACCTCTCGACTCGCCGGGCTCCCCCTCCAGCCAGCAGGTCTGAGACCGATGCGCCAGTGAGCGAACAACCGCGGAGAACGCCGAGACGCCTGTGTCAGCAGTTCACCCGCTCTCTTCTCGCGTCGGCGTAGCCGTTTGTATTTGCGCATGGCCCAGCGCATCAAATGCTCGATGACGCGCCGGAGGAGAGGATACAACATGGACTTGTAGAAGCGCCCGTAATAGTTGATCCAGCCCTGCACGATGGGTTGAACATGCGTGCAAGGTCCTCGAGAGCCTGTCGCTGCGCCGGGCGATGTGCCAGGAGCGGATCTCCCGGCCGATCGCAACGATCGCATGCTTGCTGACCGCAGGGACCGTATGATCGTCCCGGTCGGCGTCCTGGCAGTAGACGATGCGCGTCTTGTCCGGATGCAACTCCAGACCGACCGTCGCCAACCGTTGCGCGAGGCCATCCCGCACCTGGCGGGCCTGATCCTCACTTTGATGCCGCGAGCCCAGTACGTTGCAAGAGGGGGCAGGAACCCTGCGCCGGAGGTCACGATGCTTGGACATGTCTAGACAGTCAGGCGGTTAGAAGATGATGGTCGTGCAAGACCGTGCGCGGCGTAGCCGCGAAGATCTCAAGTTCTCGTGACCTGGGACCAGGCCTTTCCGAGCCGCACGGTGCGGGTGATCGACCCGTTCGGGGCAGGCGGCGGCGTCGACGTCATCGCCCGCGCCCTCGCCGAAAGGCTGGCGGAAATGTGGGGCCAGCGGGTGAGCGTGGAGAACCACCCGGGCGCCGGCAGCACCGCAGCGCCGGCTCTGGTCGCCAAGGCGCCGGCCGACGGCTACACTTTGCTCATCAATACCAGCGCCCACGCGTACAGCGCTGTGCTCGGCAGCCATCTGTCGTATCGCCCGCTGCGGGACTTTGTTCCCGTCGCCGCGCTCACCAGCCAGCCCTACGTCCTTGTCGCCGGCGCTCGGTCGGGCATCACAACGGTCACCGAACTCATCGCCGCGGCCGAGGCCAGGCCAGGCGAGATCCGATTCGCCTCCGCCGGCACAGGCACTGGCACCCACATCGCAGTGGAGAAGCTCAACCGGGACCTGCGCATCATTGCGTTGCACACGCCGCCCGGAGCGACGGATGCCATCACTGATGTGATCGAGGGTACGGTGACCGGACTCACCGCCTACGCAATGTTGCCGATCCCGACTGCCGCCCCCCGTCTTCAGGACGGTGGCCTGGTCGCGCTTGGCGTCAGCACCGCGCGCCGCTCACGGCTGCTGCCGGACGTTCCGCCGCTCGCGGAGGCAGGCGTTATCGGCTTCGACTTCCCGATCTGGTACGGAATCTGGGCACCGGTCAGAACCCCGCCCGAGATCGTCAGCCAGCTGGCCCGCGATGTATCGAACGCCCTCGCCACGGCAACACTGTTGGAGTGGCTCGTCCGGCACGACGCGGACCCCATGCCCATGACCCAGACCGAGTTCGCGGCTTTCGTCGTCAGCGAAAGCGAACGCGCCGCGCTGGTGCCCTCGACCGGCTGAGCGGGGGATACAGCTCGCAGTTGGGCCCTTGAATTCCGCAAGAGGGCCGCGACGTCGAACCACATTCCCCCGATCCCGGGTCCTCCGAAGCCCCTCGCTAAGACCGGGGCTTTGCAGGACGAGATCAATCAATCTCGATCGTGTTCTGCGCACTTAGCTGAGGTAGCGCAGCCCTCGGGTCGACGTTCGTGTACGTGAGCGTTCTACAGCTCGAACCCGCAGCTAGAACGGTACGGGGGTTGCCAGGGCGGGCTCGCCGCGGCCGGACAGGCCGCGGCAGAAGTCCACCGCATCCCCGGACAGCTCGATCCCTCCGGAACCGAACGCCCAACGACCACCGGCTTGGCCGCTCAGCTGCACGGTGCACGGTTGGCCGTGACGGCCGGCCCACTCTTGGACGATGTCCGCGACCAGCACGCCGTCGTGCTCGCCAGTGAGTTCTACGTCGAGCCCGGCGGCCCTCGCCAGGTCGACGCGGTGCATCCAGGGGTCGCGGGTGAGGATTACGTCGATGAGGTAGCCGAAGGTCCACGCCTCCTTTGAAGGTCCCACCGTCTGCAGCATCGGCATCGTGCGGCCGCGCACGAAGCCTGGAGTGCGCCCGCGACCCTTGGCGGCCTTGGGAGCGACGGCGGCGAAGCGCGCGACGAGCTGCTCGGTGCTGTCGCCGAAGTGTTTGGCGACCTGGAGCGCCGTCAGGGCGTCTATGAACTCGCCCCCGGCCTTCCCGGCGGCCCGCATCTGCTTGAGCTGCTCGGGCACCGACGCCGACATCTCCGTCATGCCGACGACGTGACCTACCAGCGCACGCACGTCCCATCCGGGGCAGTCGGTCGGCTTCGTCCAGTCTTCCGACTGGAGCCGGTGGAGCTGGGACAGGAAACGGTCGTACTCGGTCGCGGCGAGCCGCCTCGCGGTCCTCCGCTCGAAGGCGGACCGCCGTGCGGGCGCCGTGGTCGTTTTAGCCGTCGCGATCATCGATCGGCTCCGCCGGGGGCGCCGTGGCCGGGTAGCGCTTGCGCTGGCACCGCCGCGGTCTGGCAGCCGAACCGGCTCTCATACACCTCGGCAAGCTCGCGCAGCAGCCGGGCGCAGTCGCCGTTGTAGGACGAGCCATGCATGATCGCCAATGTGGCCGGCTCGAGGTCGGCAAGACGCCGATACGCGGCCGGGACGGCCGGCCCCATCGAGGTCTGCCCGAACATCTCCTCGGCGGCGATCGCCGCGTCCAGCAGCTGTTGTTCGGTCACCGGGGCGCCATCGCCGAGCTGGGTGCACAGGTCGCCGCAGAACAGCGTGCGGGTCTCCCGCTCGAAGAACACGTGCGACTCCCAGTTGTGCGGGACGTGCGGTGTGGCCACCTCCAGCACGCTCCGGCGCAGTTCGGCACCCCCGAGGTCGAGCACCTCACCGTCGGCAAGCGCCCGCGGCGGCCGGTTCAGCATGTCGTTCAGGGAGAGCATTACGCCTGTCGCGCCATGGGCGACCTGCGCGTGCGGCGCAGCCTCCAGGAACTGGTTGACAGCTCCACACTCGTCGGCCTCCACGTGGGCGAACGCGACCCAGCGAAGCCGCTCTAGGGGCAGCACCGTCTCGACCGCCTCGCGGACCAGCGGGAAGAGCTGACGCATGCCGGTGTGGTACAGCAACGGATCCTCGGCGTCGACCAAGAACTGGTTGAACGTGAAGCCCCCCGGAGCGAGCTCGGGGATGCAGGTGGAGATGCGGTAGATCCGATCGGCGATCTGGTCGACCTTGGTGTCGTTCATGACTTCTTCCCCTTGCTTCTTAGGCGAGTGGGCCTGCCGTACTGGGTCAGGAACATCGAAACAAGATCGGGCAGAGTCGCGGTGAACGCACCTTCGTCGAAGGACACGTCAGGAGCGTTCGCCAGCTGCTGAGTCATGACCCCGCTGGTCAGGACGGTCCAGGTACGCAGCAGCAGCTCGACGTCGGCGTCCGCCCGGAATAGTCCGCGAGCACGCAGCTGCTCGAAACTGGCATGCGATGCAGCGAGCAACTCGACGGCCGGCTCGTAAGCCAGGGCCGACGGCTCGTACCCGGGCACCGGGCGCCAGCACATCAGCTGAGCCTGGACCGGGTGCTCAAGCATCCAGCCAACGAACAGCCGGGCGCAGTCAAGAAAGTACGACGGCAGGTCGGCAGCGTCGCGCACGCCCTCGTACGCCGGCGCCATCGTCACGTGGACAGCCCGCCAGCCGCGGGCGAAGATCGCGTCGTAGACGGCGTTCTTGGAGTCGAAGTAGACGTAGAGCGAAGGCGTCCGCATACCCATCCGGCGCGCCACCTCTCCGAGGGAGAGGCCACCGACGCCGAACTCCGCCATGACCTCGGTCGCGACGTCAATAATCTCTTCGATGGTCTCGAGGCGGCGGCGGTGGCGACGGTCGAGCCGGACGGGTTCGGCGGTCATGCGGACACTGTCTTCCTAATAGCCTTAGGAAGTCAAGACCCTGTAAGTATCCTTTGGTACACGCTGTCGCAGGACACAGTCGCGGTACCTCGGGCGTGCTGCCGACGGCGAGCGCCTGTTGCCCAAGGGCCTGGTTCGGCAGAAGACCGGTTCTGCGCCTGCTTGAGGAGCAGGGCGACACGCTCGCGCCCTATCTCGCGTTGGTTCGGCTGCGCCATACGTCCTTGTCGCAGCGCACTGACGAGGTGTCGGCCGCCGGTTTCGACGTCGCCAATCGGCGGTCCGGGCCCGCTGCCCGGCATCCCGCCTGACAGCGGCGCAGCTGCTCCGCACGCGTCTCCTCGCCACCGTCGCGAACCGCTCACCGTTGAACGCGACCGGCGCCCTGAGAGCACGCATGTAACCACCATGGCGCTACTCGGCTCATCCCGCACGATCAGCTTCCCCTGTCCCGCCAGACCCGCGTCTTTCCACCGCCTATCGTGGGTTGGGCGCTGTCATTCAGCGCCGTCGCGGGGAGCCGCGGTAGCCCGCCCAGGGGTCGTAGTCGACCTGGAGCTCGGCCTGTTCGGGACGCTGCGCCTCCGGGACGTGCTGGAGGTTGATCCGCACGCGGTACCACACTGAGCTGCTGCCGCGCATGCCATCGACGAGCACGTCAGAGTCCGCCAGCAGCGGCACGACGTCGGCGTGCTTCCTCTGCCAGGACTCGAGGCCGGCGAGGGCCTCCGGTTTCGTGCGCGCTCGAGCCACCTCGACGAGCGGCATGCTGAGCCTTCGCCGCCCGGTCCCCTTCGGGCGCTTCTCCACTGGGCCGAGCCGCTCGGCCAGCTCGAGAAGCGCCTCGAGCGACCCGGGTTGGGCGTCGATCCCGGCCCACGGGTCGCCGATCTCGGCGAACCGGGCGGGCACGGTGGTCAGCGTGTGGTCCTCCGGGCGGACCTGGCGCACCTCGTCCCAACGCAGCGGGGTGGACACCCTCGCGTCCGGCGTGGCCCGCACCGAGTACGCCGAAGCAACCGTGCGGTCCTTGGCGTTCTGGTTGAAGTCGACGAACACCCCGTGACGTTCCTCCTTCCACCAACGGCTCGTCGCCAGCCCGGGCGCGCGGAGCCCCACCTCGCGGGCCACGGCCTCCGCCGCCAACCGCACCTTGGGGTAGGTCCAGACCGGGTCGACCGGGGCGTAGATGTGGAAGCCGCGGGAGCCGGACGTCTTCGGCCACGCGGACAGTCCCGCGTCCGTGAGGACCTCCCGGGCGACGAGCGCGACGTCGACGATCTGCTGCCACTCGACGCCGGGCACCGGGTCCAGGTCGATGCGTAGCTCGGCGGGGTGCTCGAGGTCCTCAGCCAACACTGGGTGCGGGTTGAGGTCCACGCAACCGAGGTTGATGACCCACGCCAGCCCGGCCTCGTCCCGCACCACGATCTCGGCCGCCGAGGTCCCCGACGCGTAATGCAGCTCAGCGACGTCCAACCACTCCGGCCGCGTGGCTGGGGCCCGCTTCTGAAACACCGCCTCCTCGCCGATGCCCTTGACGAACCGCTTGAGGATCATCGGCCGGCCGGCGACCCCGCGCAGCGCCCCCTCGGCAACCGACAAGTAGTAACGGACCAGGTCCAACTTGGTATGCCCGGCGTCAGGGAACACGACCTTGTCCGGGTTCGTGATCACCACCTCGCGGCCGCACAGCTCGAGCACCTGCTCCCTCGACGTCATCACGCTGACAGACTCGACCGTGATCGACCACGGCGTCCAGCGCATCCGTTCACCGAGAGGCGGTGCAGCGACACGCCCGGCGGCGACCGGACTGGTCATTTCACGCCGGTCGGGGACTCAGCGGGGCTGGTTCGCTGGTTGACGGCCGTAGGGGTCGGCGGCGCATCTGCTGCTCTCAGGTGTTGGTCCCGCGAGCCGCGATAACCCAGTGGTCGACCGGTTCGCCGCGCGCAATGACGACGATTTCGTCGGCAAGGTTGACGGCCGCGCAGACATGGTTCGGCGCGATGCGTACCACCTGTCCGAGTGCCGGCACGGACGAATCCGATGACAGGACCACGGTCGCGTGGTGCTCGGCGAGCGCCACGATCCGTGCGTCCGGGTAATCCGGGAGGCGTCCCGCCCCGGTCGCCCACACGGGCTGGTCGGCGCCGAGCAGCTTGCTACCGCCGTCGAGTACGACCCGATGCCCGGACCTGCTGACCACCGTCGCGGCCGCGGTCAGCGCCACGTCGGACCACGAACAGCTGCCCAACTCCACCTGCTGCGCGTCGTTGAACGAGTAAACTCCGGGTCGGATCTCGGTGAGCGTCGACGCGTCGGACAGCTCCGCGGTTGGGGTGGAACCACCGCTGCGCACCGAGTCGGGAAAGCCGGCTCCGCTGAGGGCGCCGGCCGCTGATTGCAGACCTAGGGCTTCGTCGCGGGCCGCCTGGGCAGGGCGTCCCGGTCCGTAGGCATGCCCGGGAAAGGTGAACGCTCCGTCAACGGTGAGACCGGCTTGCTCGGCCGCAGCGGCCACAGTCCCGGCAGCCTCCGGCTGCACACCGCTGCGGTGGTGACCGCTGTCTACCTCGACGAGAACCGAAACCCTGCCTCCGGCGAGAGCTTTGCCCAACGTCTCGGCTCCGTCGACCGAGTCGACACCGACGCGTAAGAAGACCTCGTCGGCGAGTGCACGCAGCCGTCTGGCACGCCGACCGGACGCCCACACCGGGTAGGCGATGAACAGGTCCTCGAAACCGGCTGCCGCGAACACCTCGGCCTCGCTGATGGTGGCGACGGTGAGGCCGGCGGCGCCAAGGTCGACCTGTCGACGCGCGATCTCCAGACATTTGTGCGTCTTGACGTGCGGACGCAGTGCCAGCCCTCGCGCCTGGGCCGACGACGTCATCCGCTGCAGGTTGCGCTCGAGAACGTCGACGTCGACCATCAAGTACGGCGTGCTGAGATCCTGCGGCACTTGCGAAGCGTCCACACGCCAAATGCTGGCAGAGAAGGCAGAGTCCGAGCCATTGAATCGGCGGACAATGCCGAGGATGCTGTGCGGCCAAGGACTAGGAGGGGTCATGGCGAGTTTCGTTCAGATCATCGAGATGCAAACGTCGAAGATCGATGAGCTCGAAGAGCTGGGCAACGAGATTCGCGATCGGCTTGGCGACGGGCGGCCGTCCTCGCCACGACGAAGCACGATCACAGAGGATCGGGATCGTCCGGGGGTCTATCTCAACATCGTTGAGTTCGACTCCCACGAGGCCGCGATGGAGAACTCGAGCCGTCCCGAGGTCAACGATTTCGCAGCCCGGCTCGCCAAGCTCTGCGACGCACCTCCAAGGTTCTACAACTTGGACGTGCGAGAAAGCTGGGAGCCATCCCGAACTTCTTGACAACCAGCCTCGCACACACGCGCCTCCGAGAAGTCTCGACTTGAGGTCCGTACGTGGACCCTTGTGTCAGTTTGTCGGCCCTCTGAACATTCGGCGTCGGGGCTTGAGCATAACCGGGGCTTGAGTTGGAGCCGCGCCACAGAAGAGCGAGGTCATCGGCTTCCGGCAGCATGTAGTGCGCTCACTGGATGATCATCGCAAGCTTCACGCTAAAGGAGGAGGCATGACCAGCACGCAACCGCTCGAGCACGTTTCGTTCGACCGGCCGCACGAGGTCCGCGAGGGCGGGAACTGGCGCATGGCACTGGTCAACCTCGCCGGCGGGGCGCAGGTCGGCCGGATCACCCTGCAACCGGGATGGAGGTGGTCCAAGACGTAAAGACCGCGGCGGGTACGGACCTGTGCATGGCACCGCACCAGCAGTACCAGGTGAGCGGAAACGTCCACGTCATCATGGCGGATGGCACAGAGCTCGACGTCGGCCCCGGCGATATCGCCTCCTTGCCGCCCGGCCACGACGCCTGGGTAGTGGGCGACGAGCCGGTCGTGGCAGTCGACTGGCAGGGCGCATCGGTATGGGCGGCACGCCAGCAGTAACAGCGCACCCGCCGACGGTCCAACGGCGCACCGAGGCCGTCAACCTGGTCGTCGAGAAGACTCGCAGGCACACAGGTTCCGGAGTTTCACCAACTACCGGCTTCGCATTCAGCTCGCAGCCGACAGAAGCCGACCTTCTACGCGGCCCAACCATGCGTAACTCCGAAGAGCCGGCAATACGGCGGCGATGGGCCGCTGGACGTGGATGGCCTGCCTGCTGGGGTAACGGTGGTAGACGAGGGTGGAGACGTCATAGCCCGGGGCTGGGTTACTCCTGGCGCAGCGTGGGCCGGTCCTCGAGCCGGCGTCGGCAGCGCGACGGCCGTCCGCCGCGGATCCGGCGGCATTTCTCACCGTGGTGCCCGGCCGGGTCGACCTCGAGCTTGCCGGGCCGCCTGTCCACGGCCACAGATCGCGTCTGCAAGATCGCCATGAGGGAGGAGGGTGCGCCGATCATTGCCGTGCCGGCACTGCGCGAACGCTCCGCGAAGTGATCGCCATCGGGGACAGCCGTAAGCCCTGGGGCGGATGACCGATCCCGCCGTCACGCTTACAGGCAGGCCGGCCGTCCGGTGCCATTCCAGCTGCTCGGCCCTATCCGGACCCCGACAGCGCCTTCTGTCGACCTGGCCGAGTAGACGCAGTGGCTAACCCGCTGGTGACGTCGGGTGGGATGGGCCGGACGGACGCGCGGCGGATGAAGCTGGTCGCCCGTGGAGGCGGAGCCGGTGCAGCCGGCCGGGTGGTCGGGCCGGGCAGGCGGGCACCAGGTCGACCCTGCGGCAGCTGGGCGTCCTGCTTCGATGCCTCGATCACGGCCGAGTCGTGTATGGCCTAACTGAAAGTTATGGTGCGTGTCGTTCGTGTCCGCCGGCCGGCGGGTTCTCCACCTCTGTCGGGTCGCAGGCGGCGTGCCCGGCCCTGATACACGCCCATGGCCGCGGAAGTCACCGTCAGCCGCGCCGCCGACTGCATTGGTTCGCTGGCGATGACTCTTGCCTGGTGGGCGTCACCCGCCCGCTCCGCGGCATGTGCGCGCGTACCGTGATGAG
>DASVHT010000152.1:0-7250 GCA_036382455.1 Dermatophilaceae bacterium | reverse complement strand
ACATCGTCGCGAACGTGACGCCGAAACCGGCGACAGGGGCGAAAAGCTCCGAGAGGAAGCTCGCCTTCTTCTGCTCGTCAGCCACGGGTGGCCTCCTGATCGGTCAGTTCTGGCTGGCCAGCCGGAGACTGAACATCATGCGGGATCGGCTCGCGCAGACGTTGGCCGGGCAGCGGGGGGATCGGGTAGCCGCCCGCGAACGGGTCTATCTCATCCGGGCGCTCGACCGGGACGGCGGCGGCGGCACGCTTGCCGTCCCAGACCCAGGCGACGGCAAGGGCAATGACGGCGATCACGCCGACCACGATGACCGTCGCCGTGCGGGTGTTCTCACCGAAGAAGGCCAGTTGCGCGCCGCGGATGAAGGCCACCGCGACGACCCAGACCATGGTCACGGGAATGAGGAACTTCCAGCCGAACCGCATGAACTGGTCATAACGCACCCGCGGGAGGGTTCCACGGAGCCAGACGAAGAAGAACACGAAGAGCCACAGCTTGATGACGAACCAGAGCAGTCCCCACCAACCCTGGTTGAACATCCCGTCGTTGATCGCGGCGATGCCAGGAGGCGCCTGCCAGCCACCCAGGAACATCGTGGTCGCCAGCGCGGACACGGTGAACATGTTGATGTACTCACCGAGGAAGAACATCGCGAACCTCATCGAGCTGTATTCCGTGTGGAAACCACCGGTCAGCTCGCCCTCGCCTTCAGCAAGGTCGAAGGGCAACCGGTTGGTCTCGCCGAGCATGGTCACGACATAGACCAGGAACGAGAAGAACGCCGGGAGGATGAACCACAGGTGCTTCTGCGAGGCGACGATCTGTGAGGTCGACATCGAGCCGCTGTACAGGAAGATGGCGACCAACGACAGGCCCATGGCGATCTCGTAGGAGATGACCTGAGCTGTGGAGCGCAACCCACCCAGTAGCGGGTAGGTGGAACCTGAGGACCAGCCGGCCAGGACGATGCCGTAGACACCGACCCCGGCAACGGCGAGCACCAACAGAGCGGCGACCGGGGTATCGGTCAGCTGCATGGGCGTCCGGTGCCCGAACAGGGAGATCATCGGGCCCATCGGAATGATCGCGAAGGACACGAAGGCCATGGTGCCGGCGATGATCGGCGCCAGCAGGAAGACGGCCTTGTCGGCCTTGTCGGGGATCAGATCCTCCTGGAGGACCAGCTTGATCCCGTCCGCCAGGGTCTGCAACAGACCGAATGGACCTGCACGGTTTGGCCCGGGGCGCTGCTGCATGCGCCCGATGACACGACGCTCGAACCAGATGACGACCACGACGTTGATCAGCAGGAAGACAAAGACGAACAACGCCTTGACCAGCGAGAGCCACCATGGTGTGTCACTGAAGTCCGCCACCGGGTTGTCGGTGGAGGCGAGCGCCGGCGCGATCGTGTCGACACCGGTCTGAACGCCTGTTGCGAGCGTAGCGATCAGGCTCATTCGGCACCGCCCTTGGTCAAAGAGACCACGGCGCCGGCGTCGACGCCAAGCGTCGATCGCACCGCAGATCCGGGAGAGTTGGTTGGCAGCCAGATGACGTGGTCAGCCATGTCCGTGATGGTGAGGGGGACCGTGATGGCGCCCGAACCGACGCTGACGCGGACTGTGTCGCCATCGGCCAGGCCGATGGATGCAGCGGTCTTGGCCGAGAGCAGCGCCTGTGCCTTGGGGGCCGTGCCGGCCAAGAACGGCTCGCCGTCCTGCATGCTCCCGGAGTCCAGCAGGTGGTGCCAGGTGGCCAGCACGGCCTGCCCGGCATCCGGCGACGGAACCTCGACTGGATCGACGGTCGGCGCCGCGGCCCGGTAACCGGTCCACAGACCCAGGGCCCGCATGTCGGCGCGGACGGCCCCCAGCGTGCGGACTCCGAGGTCCTCTCCCATCTCGCCGGCAAGCAGGTCCAGGACGCGGTGGTCGCTCATGGCGTTGGAGGTCAGCGCAGTCTCGAAGGACCGAACCCGGCCCTCCCAGTCGACGAACGTGCCGGCCTTCTCCTGGTGGGCTGCCACGGGCAGGACCACGTCGGCGAGGTCGGTGACCGCACTCCGGCGAATCTCCAGCGACACCAGGAAGGATCTGGTCAGCGCATCGAGCACGTCACCGGAGCCGACCAGATCGGCTGGGTCGACGCCGCCGACCACCAGGCCACCGAGCTCGCCGGCGTTGGCCGCCGCAATGATGGCCGAGGTGTCCCGGCCGACGCTCTCCGGCAGTCCAACCACGTCCCACGCCGCACCGACCTCGACGCGAGCCCGGGACTCGGTGACCGGACGACCGCCGGGTAGCAGGTTGGGCAGCGCACCGCCTTCGAGCGCGCCACGCTCTCCTGCGCGCCGGGGAATCCATGCCAGCCTCGCACCGGTGGCCGACGCCAACGACACAGCACCGGAAAGCCCGCCCGGCACCGTCGCAAGTCTCTCGCCCACAAGAATGAGTGCGCCGTCGGCCGCAAGACCGGCGGACGCAGCCGCGATTGTCGCGGTGACATCGTGACTTGGTCCCTTGGTGCCCTCGACCAGCGCCTGCAGCACCTCGGCCTCGGTGCCCGGAGCGGCGCTGATCACGGTGCCACCGAGCTTCTGCAGCCCGCGGGACGCCAGAGGCGCGACCGAAAACACAGCAGTCCTTGCCTTGAGGACCGCCTTGCGCAGTCGCAGGAACACGATCGGCGACTCGTCCTCGGGCTCGAAACCCACGAGCAGCACCGTTGTGGCGGCGTCGATCTCGGCATACGTGACGGACCCGCCGTGAGCATTGCCGGACGGAACGGTGGCCACGACGTTGCTGGCCAGGAACTCGGCCTCCTCGACCGAGTGCGGGCGGGCGCGGAAGTCGATGTCGTTGGTCTGCAACGCGATTCGGGCGAACTTGCTGTAGGCGTAGGCATCCTCAGCGGACACCCGGCCACCGACGAGCACGCCCACGCCCTTGGCATCACGGGCGGTGAGCAGACCGCGGGCCGCGACGTCGAGCGCTTCGGGCCAGGCCGCGACCTGCAGGATCCCGTTCTCATCACGCACGAGCGGCTCGGTGATCCGGTCCGTGCCGGTGGCGTAGGTGAACGCCCAGCGACCCTTGTCGCAGTTCCACTCCTCGTTGACCGCCGGGTCGTTGGCGGCCATGCGGCGCAGGACCGTACCCCGACGGTGGTCCGTGCGGGTCGCGCAACCGCTCGCGCAGTGCTCGCACACGCTCGGGGTCGAGATGAGGTCGAACGGGCGGGACCGGAACCGGTATGCCGCCCCGGTCAGCGCGCCGACAGGGCAGATCTGGACGGTGTTCCCGGAGAAGTAGGACTCGAACGGCTTGTCCTGGTAGATGCCGACCTGTTGTAGGGCACCACGTTCGGCCAGGGCGATGAACGGGTCGCCGGCAATCTGGTCCGCGAAACGGGTGCAGCGGGCGCAGAGCACGCAGCGCTCACGGTCGAGCAGCACCTGTGAGGAGATGTTGACCGGCTTGGGGTAGGTGCGTTTGACATCCTCGAAGCGGCTCGTGGTGCGTCCGGTGGACATGGCCTGGTTCTGCAGCGGGCACTCGCCGCCCTTGTCGCAGACCGGGCAGTCCAGCGGGTGGTTGATCAGCAGGAACTCCATCAAACCGCTTTGGGCCTTGTCGGCCATGGCCGAGGTGTGCTGCGACTTGACCTGCATGCCCTCGCTGACCGTGGTGGTGCAGGAAGCCATCGGCTTGGGCATGGGCCGGAGCGTTCCGTCGGGGGCCGGGGTGGCGACCTCGACCATGCACTGGCGGCAGGCACCCACCGGGTCCAGCAGCGGATGGTCGCAGAACCGCGGGATCTGGATGCCGATCTGCTCGGCGGCGCGGATCACCAGAGTGCCTTTGGGGACGCTGACGTCGACCCCGTCGATGGTCAGGCTGACCAGCTCCTGGTTGGTCGAGGTGGTCGTGGATGAGGTGACGGTCATGCGGACACGGTCTCCTTCGCGAACAGCGTCGAGGCGGTCGGCGGGAACAACTCCGCGGCGGGGGTGTGCATGCCGGCCTCGAACTCCGCGCGAAAGTACTGGACCGCGGAGGTGATGCAACTGGTCGCACCGTCCCCGAGCGGGCAGAAGGCCCGGAACCAGATGTTGTCGCAGATGTCCAGCAGCTTGTCGACGTCGTCCTGACTTCCCTTGCCGTGCTCAAGCCGCTCCATGATCTGCTTGAGCCAGAACGTGCCCTCACGACACGGGGTGCACTTGCCGCAGGACTCGTGGGCGTAGAAGTCCGTCCAGCGCGAGACTGCCCGGACCACCGACACCGTCTCGTCGAAGATCTGCAGGGCACGCGTGGCGAGCATCGACCCGGCGGCCGCGACGGACTCGAAGTCCAGCGGCACGTCGAGGTGCTGATCGGTGAACATCGGCGTGGACGAGCCGCCCGGGGTCCAGAACTTCAGCTTCTTCTTGGGGTCTCGCATGCCGCCGGCCATCTCGAGCAGCTCTCGCAACGTGATGCCCAGCGGTGCTTCGTACTGGCCGGGACGTGCCACGTGGCCGGAGAGGCTGAAGATGCCGAAGCCGGTCGACTTCTCGGTGCCCATGTCGGCGAACCACTCGGGGCCGTTGAGCAGTATCGCGGGGATGGATGCAATGGACTCAACGTTGTTGACCACGGTTGGCCGCGCATAGAGGCCGGCGACGGCCGGGAACGGCGGCTTGAGGCGCGGTTGGCCACGTCGACCCTCGAGGGAGTCCAGCAGAGCCGTCTCCTCACCGCAGATGTACGCGCCTGCGCCGGCGTGGACGGTGATATCGAGGTCGAAGCCGCTGCCGAGGATGTTCTTGCCCAGATAGCCTGCGGCGTAAGCCTCTTCGACCGCTCGCAACAACCGTCGGTGGACGTGGACAACCTCACCGCGCAGGTAGATGAAGGCGTGGTTGCAGCCGATGGCGAACGACGTGATGACCATGCCCTCGATCAGGATCTGCGGGGTCGCCATCATCAGGGGGATGTCCTTGCAGGTGCCCGGCTCGGACTCGTCGGCATTGACCACGAGGTAGCGGGGGCCACCGTCAGGGGCAGGCAGGAAACCCCACTTCATGCCGGTCGGGAAGCCGGCGCCACCACGACCACGAATACCGGAGTCCTTGGTCAGCTGAACCAGATCGGCCGGTGGCATCGTCACGGCCTTCTTCAGGGCCTGGTAGCCGTCGTGCTTCTCGTAGGTAGCCATTGTCCAGGACTGGGGGTCATCCCAGAACTTGGTGAGGATCGGGGTCAACGCGGTGCTCACTTCGTCGCCTCCCCGGCCTGGGCCTTGGCCGCTTTGAGGCCCACCAGCGAAGCCGGACCGGCACCGACGCCCTCGTCGGCCAGGCCGTCGCCGAAGCCCGCCAGGACTCGTGAGACCTCCTTGAAGGTGCAGACCTTGGACGCTCCACGGGTGGGGGTCACCGGAATGCCGGAGCGCAGGCTGTCGGCAAGCGCCTTGGTGGACTCTGGCGTCTGGTTGTCGAAGAACTCCCAGTTGGCCATGACCACGGGTGCGTAGTCGCACGCCGCGTTGCACTCGATCCGCTCGAGCGTGACCAACCCGTCTGCCGTGGTCTCGTCATGACCAATGCCCAGATAGTCGCTGATGGAGGCCCAGATCTCGTCGCCACCCATGATCGCGCAGAGCGTGTTGGTGCAGACCCCAAGGGTGTACTGACCGTTGGGGTGACGCTTGAACTGCGTGTAGAAGGTCGCGACGCCACTCACCTCTGCGCCGGTCAGACCCAGCAGGTCGGCGCACAGCTCGATGCCCCGGGGGGAGACAAAGCCGTCGACGGACTGTACGAGGTGCAGCAGCGGGAGCAACGCGGAGCGCTGCTGCGGGTAGCGGGCGACAATCTGCACTGCGTCGGCTCGCAGGCCGGCCAGGACGTCGTCCGGGTAGGCCTCGGTGTCCGGTGAGGGCACCACGCCGTAGTTCGGTTTGTCGTCGGTGTGCATCATCGGTCCACGCCTCCCATCACGGGGTCGATCGAGGCGACCGCCACGATGACGTCCCCCAGCTGGCCACCTTCGGCGATCGCGGAGAAGGACTGGAGGTTGTTGAACGAGGGTTCACGGAAATGCACCCGGTAGGGGCGGGTGCCTCCGTCCGAGACCACGTGCACACCGAGCTCGCCCTTGGGCGACTCGATCGCGGCATAGGTCTGGCCGGGCGGAACGCGAAAGCCCTCGGTCACGAGCTTGAAGTGGTGGATCAGGGACTCCATCGAGGTGCCCATGATCTCGCGGATGTGGTCCAGGCTGTTGCCCATCCCGTCGCCACCGATCGCGAGCTGTGCCGGCCAGGCGATCTTCTTGTCCGCGACCATGACCGGGCCGGGGGTGTCCTGAAGCTTGTCAGCGGCCTGCTCGACGATCTTGAGCGACTCATACATCTCGTCCATGCGGACCCGCATCCGGCCGTAGGCGTCGCACGAATCACGCACGGGCACGTCGAACTCGTAGTTCTCGTAACCGCAGTACGGTTCGGACTTGCGCAGGTCGTGCGGAAGACCGGTGGTACGCAACATCGGTCCCGTGACGCCCAGCGCCATGCAGCCGGTGAGGTTGAGGTAGGCCACGTTCACCATGCGCCCCTTGACGATGGGGTTCTCGTTGAGCAGTCGCTCAAGCTCGCCTATGCCACGACGGAGCAGCGGGATGGCGTCACGGATCTTGTCGATCGCGCCCGGAGGCAGGTCCTGCGCCACGCCACCGGGCCGGATGTAGGCGTGGTTCATCCGCAGGCCGGTGATCATCTCGAAGATCGCCAGGATGCGCTCACGCTCACGGAAGCCGATCGTCATGATGGTGGTCGCGCCCAGCTCAAGGCCACCGGTGGCCAGGCACACGAGGTGCGATCCGACCCGGTTGAGCTCCATCAGGAGCACCCTGATGATGCTGGCGCGCTCGGGAACCTGGTCGGTGATGCCGAGCAGCTTCTCGACGGCCAGGCAGTAGGCCGTCTCGTTGAACAGCGGCGTGAGGTAGTCCATGCGGGTGCAGAACGTCACGCCCTGGGTCCAGGTGCGGAACTCCATGCTCTTCTCGATACCGGTGTGCAGGTACCCGACGCCCGCCTTGGCCTCGGTGACGGACTCGCCGTCGAGCTCGATGATCATGCGCAGGACGCCGTGCGAGGAAGGGTGCTGCGGACCCATGTTGACGACGATCCGCTCCTCGTGCAGGGAGGACGCCTCGTCGACGATGGCGTCCCAGTCGCCACCAGCGGGGTTGTAGACGCTG
>DASVHT010000151.1:0-6476 GCA_036382455.1 Dermatophilaceae bacterium | reverse complement strand
GCCTTCTGCTCGTCGCGGGAGATGTGCAGCATGACCTTGACGATGGTGGTGCCGGCCTGGGTCACGGCTTGTTCGAACGTGTTGATCTGGCCGTAACGACGCGCCCATGTCGCGGGCGGGACGAGGTTGTGGACCCGTGCGATGAGGACGTCCTCATAGTGCGAGCGATCGAAGACCCCGATCTGCCCCGGTCGCGGCAATGCCTTGCGGATACGCCAGAGGAAGGGGTGCTCTCGCTCGTCCTTGGTCGGCGCTTTGAAGGCGGTGTAGCTAACACCTTGAGGGTCAACCGAGCCCACGACATGGCGCATGATGCCGCCCTTGCCCGAGGTGTCCATCCCCTGCACCACGAGCAGTACGGCCACGGTCCCGCCGGCCGTTGACTCGGCATACAGCTGCTCTTGCAGGTCACCGAGCTCCGGAACCGTTGAAGCCATGAGCGCCGTCCCGGCGGCCTTGTCCCCGGCGTACGCCGGCGTGGAACGCGGGTCTCGCTCTGACAGGACAAATCCGGGGCCCGCCATCAGTGCTCGTGTGAACGAACCAGATCCGGCGGCGTTCCCGGACGTGCTCCCCGTCTTCTTGCTGCTCTTGGCCATGTGCACGATCGTCGCATACGGCGTCCCGTACGCGACCTCATGAGGCCGAAGCCGTGTCTCGATGGAAGGATGGCGGTCATGCGCGTGCTCCTCTCCCTCGACGACCTCGGCCGCTGGTCCCCCGGCCATGAAGGGGAAATGGATCCAGAGGCGCTGGCACTTGCTTACGCCTACCCCAAGCTTCCCCCGGCACAGACCTGGGTCAGGGCCAACTTCGTCTCGACGCTGGACGGGGCTGCAACCGGCGACAACGGGCGCTCCGACTCCATCAACACCGGCGCCGACCGCGACGTCTTCGGGCTCTTGCGGGCGTTGTCCGACGTGATCCTCGTCGGTGCGGGAACGGCACGTAGCGAGGGGTATCGGCGAGCCACCGTCCACGCCCCCTGGCTGGACATTCGTGAAGGTCGACCGCCCCATCCCACGCTGGCGATCGTCAGTCGTTCGGGTGACATCCCGCCCTCGTTGAGCCAGCCCAGAGAGGACTCCGGCGAGGTCCTGCTCATCACCTGCGAGCATGCGGGCGCTGACACGATCGATCTCGCCCGGAGCACGCTGGGCGAGGACAACGTCATCGTCCAAGGAGGCGCGAACGTTGACCTGGCCGCTGCAGTGGACTCCCTGGCTCTTCGAGGAATGCGCCGCATCCTGTGCGAGGGCGGTCCTCATCTCATGCGTGACCTGACCGCGTCGGGACGGCTCGACGAGCTCTGTCTGACCCTCGCGCCGACCCTCATCGCCGGGGACCACACGCGCATCACAGCCGGAGCCTCGGTGGCCGCGGACTTCCTGCCCCGCCTGCTGATCGAGTCGGAGGGCACGCTCCTCGGGCGATGGTCCCGGCCCTGAGAGACGGCTCGGTCGCCGCGTCAGACAGGCCGCGTGTATTCCGCGAGGAAGCCTCGCACGACGGCATCCCATCGCTCGGGGTCGACATTCCATTCCTGGGTATGCCGTGCCTCCCGCCAGGGCTCGAACCGGACCAGATCAGGGCGCTTGGCTGCCAACGCGATCGAGGGTCCAACGGGGACGAACTCATCGTCAAGGGAGTGGATGAGCAGAGTTGCGTGCGTGAGCTCGTCCGCTCGGTTCTCCCAGTTGGTCAGGGCCACGTCGATCGGCTCGTGCACACCGACGAGTCGGCGCGCCCACCGGCGGCCGATCAGTGAACGGCTCAGGCTCCCGATGGGGCCCGGGATCCTGTTCATCGCACCGTGGTGACGCAGCACGTCGGACCAGTCGATCACCGGCGCATCCAGGATCACGGCACTGACACGATCCGAGAGCCACGAACGGTCCAGGGTCTGCAAGATGATGGCGCCACCCATGGAGTACCCGAACAGAACGACCTCCCGTGCACCCGCATCGACGGCGTACAGGAGTGCCGCCTCGAGGTCTCGCCACTCGGAAAGACCCAGGCTGTATCGGCCGTCTGAACTTGACGGAGCACCGATGTCGTTGCGGTAGCTGGGAATCAGGCCGGTGAAGCCGAGGTCGTGAAGCACCGGTATCGCCCGCAGACACTCCTCCCGCTGCGCTCCTCTGCCATGAACAAGAATCGCCCAACGATCCGCTGCACCGATCGCTGGTGGAATCACCCAGGCCGCGAGCTCCCCGATCTCGGAGGTGATCTGCACATCACGGAACGGCAGCCCCAAGGCGTCTTTGGGATCACCGGCGAAGTAGTACTGGTTCCAGCGAGCGGGGCCGACGCACAGCTCGCCGCCGTCAACGCCCTCGATCACCCGTCGGACGCGACCGGCCGCCTCGTCAACGTCGACAACGCCACCCAACCTGGCGTGCCCCTTACCACCGTCGAGCCAGAGCCCGTAGCGGCCGGGCTGTCGCGACGCCGGTGTGAGCCCAAGGGTCAGACTCTCGTCCTCGATCACGAGGATCTCCGTGTCATCGGGCCGAAGCCGGTCCGGGGTCAGTACCTTCCGCGCGAAGTACGTTGCAGCAGCGACGGTTCCGACGGCGGATGCGGCTGTCGCCGCGACGCCTGCTGCGGCGCCCACGACCAGGCTCTTTCGGGCAACCTGCTGATTCGATGGCACCCGAGCATGGTCGCAGGTCCACAATGCATTCGTGGACCTGCCCATCAAGCTGCCGGTGTCCCCCATGCTGGCCAAGGCCGTCAGTGATGTGCCCGCGCCCGACTCCGTCGCGGGAGGCCTCTCCTATGAGCCGAAATGGGACGGTTTCCGTTGCATCGTCCTGCGCGACGGTGACGAGGTGGAGCTGGCAAGCCGCGGTTCCAAACCGCTGACCCGATACTTCCCGGAAGTGGTCGAGGCGGTCCGTCTCCATCTGCCCCCGCGATGCGCCATCGACGCCGAGCTGGTTGTCCGCGCGGGCCTGCCCGGCGGACAACGACTCGACTGGCCGAGCCTGACCCAACGCATCCATCCGGCAGACTCTCGGGTCCGGCGGCTCGCAAAGGAGACGCCCGCAGAGCTGATCTGTTTCGACATTCTTGCCCTCGGCGACCAGGACCTGACTGGTATGCCGTTCGGTGACCGCCGCAAGCGCCTCGAGTCCACCCTCTCGGGCCTTCCGGCCGATGCACCGGTCCACCTGACCAGGACCACGACCGACGTCGACACGGCCAGGGAATGGTTCGAGCGGTTCGAGGGCGCCGGCCTGGACGGCGTCGTCGCCAAGCCCCTGGCAGCCCCCTACCAACAGGGCAAACGCGCCATGCTCAAGATCAAACACTCCAGGACCGCCGAGGCGGTTGTCCTGGGCTATCGGGTGCACAAGTCCGGCGCCGGTGTTGGCTCACTTCTGCTTGGTCTGTACAACGAGGACGGCGCCCTCTACCCCGTGGGTGGCGTCTCGGCATTCACCGACACCCGGCGCCTCGAGCTCGTCGATGAGCTCGCGCCGCTGGTCGTGACCGACGCTCAGGGGGATCCGGTGAAGGGCGCGACGGACCGCTCCCGCTTCAGCAGCAACAAGGACGTGAGCTTCGTCAAGCTGCGCCCCGAGCGGGTGGTCGAGGTGAAGTTCGACCAGATGGAGGGGCCACGCTTTCGTCACACCGTCACACTGCTGCGCTGGCGCCCCGATCGCGACCCCGAGTCCTGTGCTGCCTCTCAGGTCGATCGACCCATCGCCTACGACCTGGACGCCGTGTTCGCCAGGGAGGGCAGCCCCTGACAAGCCTCCGCTCCCCTGACGCCACCTCTGCCGGAAGCCACGGAACGCAGGCCTTGACCAGTTCCTTAACCGGACCAATCGGATTTGTCCCACTTTTTCGCCTATCGTCAGACTCCTCGTCACCAACAAACGTGACCCGATGCTCAAGCGTTCGTCCCACACGGAAGCAGGTTCGTTCATGCGCCATCGCACCCTTCTCACGGTTGCCGCCGCAACCCTCGCCGGCCTCACCTCAATGGTCGGCACCACCAGTGCCGGCGCCTCCCCCGCCCAAACCGGGCAGCTGCACTCGGCAAAGGTCTGCAGCGCACCGGCTGCTGGCTTCGCCGCCTGTATGTCGGTCGTGCGCACCGACGCGGCCGGCAAGCCCCTTGCGACCGCCACCCCCAACGGCCTGGGGCCGGCGAGCATCCAGTCCGCCTACAAGCTCGCAGGCCTGACGTCCCTTGGCAGAACCGTCGCCATCGTCGACGCCTACAACGACCCAACCGCCGAGGCCGACCTGGCGACGTACCGCGCCCAGTTCGGGCTACCTGCCTGCACGACCGCAAACGGCTGCTTCCGCAAGATGGACCAGCGGGGCGGGACGTCGTACCCGGCCACGAACGGCGGCTGGGCGCAGGAGATCTCGCTCGACCTGGACATGGTCTCCGCAACGTGCCCCGACTGCCACATCCTGCTGGTCGAGGCCGACAGCGCGTCGTTCGCGAACCTCGGCACCGCTGTCAACCAGGCCGCCAAGACCGCTGGCGTCGTTGCCATCTCCAACAGCTACGGCGGTGGAGACGCCGCTGACACCACGTACGGCTCGTACTACAACCACCCCGGCATCGCCGTCACCGCGTCCACCGGTGACAGCGGGTACGTGGGCGGTTCCTACCCGGCCTCGTCGTCCTACGTCACCGCCGTCGGGGGCACCAGCCTCAGGACGGCCGCCAACACCCGCGGCTGGACCGAGACGGTCTGGTCGGGCGCCGGCTCCGGCTGCTCCATCTACAACGCGGCTCTGTCTGCCGCAGCCTCCGCCAACACCGGCTGCGCCAAGCGCGCGATGGCGGACGTCTCCGCTGTGGCCGATCCGAACACAGGTGTGGCCGTGTACGACTCGACCGCGTACCGGGGCTCGTCGGGGTGGATGGTCTTCGGTGGGACCAGCGCCTCAGCTCCGATCATCGGCTCGGTGTACGCCCTCTCCGGCAACACGACCGGCTACGCGAACGCCCTGCCGTACTCGCACACCTCAGCCCTCTTCGACGTCACCTCCGGATCGAACGGCACCTGCCCGACGAGCCAGTGGTGCACCGCCCGCATCGGCTGGGACGGACCGTCCGGGCTGGGCACGCCCAACGGCGTGGGCGCATTCTGATCTCACGCTGACACCAACGAAGGCCGATCGCTCTGGGGCGATCGGCCTTCGCGTTGTCGAGCGCTCAGTCCTTCCTGGCCCGGCTCGGCTGCACCCTCGGCGGCTCGCCCGGCATCTTTGGGTAGTCGGGAGGGAAGGGCATCTCCCCCAGCCCTCGTTCTGCAAGGTCCTTGTCCCACAAGGCAATTGCCGCTGATACCTTGCCCTCCACGGTGTTGATCCCGGACCATGCATCGCCCTCGGCGGCCAGCATCGCGGGCACGGTTCGCACGGTGAAATCGCCTGGCTTCACCTCGCGGAGGCGCTCCCACGGAACGGGCATCGACACCGGCGCTCCGGGCAGCGGCCGCGGGCTGTAGGCCGAGGCGATCGTGCGGTCACGGTTGGCCTGGTTGAAGTCCACGAAGACCTTCTCGCCGCGCTCTTCCTTCCACCACGACGTAGTGACCAGCTCCGGCATACGACGTTCCAGCTCGCGTCCGATACCGATGACCCCGTGTCGTACGTCCAGGAACTCGTGGGTACGCGCGATCCGCACATAGACGTGCACGCCGCGGTTGCCCGAGGTCTTGACCCACGGGATGTAGCCAAGCTCCTCGAGCAAAACCCTCAAGCCGAATGCCGCCTCGACCGCGTCACGGAAGGAGCGTCCGGGCTGGGGGTCGAGATCGATGCGCATCTCGTCGGGGTCGTCGTTGTCGTCGCTACGCACCGGCCACGGGTGAAAGGTGACCGTGTTCATCTGTACGGCCCACACCGCCGTCGCGATCTCGTCGATGACCAGCTGCGGGTGTCTTCGGCCCGAGGGGTAGGTACACATGGCCGAGCGTGCCCACGCCGGAACGCCCTTCGGCGGATTCTTGGAGAAGAACTCCTGGCCCTCGACCCCGTCCGGAAAGCGTTGCAGTGTCACCGGGCGATCCCCCACCGCGCGCATGAGCCCGCCCTCGACCGACGCGACGTAGTTGGCGAGGTCCCACTTCGTGATACCCGCGTCTCGCCACATGACCCGATCGGGGCTGGAGACCCGCACCTCGCGGACGGTGCCATCAGGGGCGGCAACCTGCAGGATCTTCGCGATGCTCGCCATGGGCTGAGCCTAGTCACCGGTCGAACAGGTTCGACTTGGTCAAGGGTTGGTATGCATTGGTATGGGTCGGTACGTATGCGTCCCTAACGACTCAAAGGGGGCATACGGCCGGCGGGGGTCGCGGACCCCGTCACCTCACGTGTTTCATGAAAGGCAATCCATGTCGGCCTTCAACCCCCGAATGTGCGCGGCGGCAATCGCACCCCTACTCGCCGTGAGCGGTGCGCTGCTCGGCGCCTCCCCGGCGCAGGCGGTCTCC
>DASVHT010000150.1:0-4686 GCA_036382455.1 Dermatophilaceae bacterium | reverse complement strand
TGGGAAGGCGCCTGGCCGGGCGGGACCAAGTGATCGGGGGTGGCCCGCGCCAGCTCGCAAAGCGACACGGTGTCCAGATCCGTCCGCGGGCCACGACGGCTACCGGTCGGAGCGTGACGTTCGCCGACGGCAGCGTCTTCGCGTATGACGCCGTGGTTTGGGCAACCGGGTTCACAACGGACCACTCCTGGATCGACATCCCCGGGCTGAAGGATGAGCAGGGACGAATCCGACACCAACGCGGGGTGACCCCCTCATCGGGTCTCTACATGCTGGGCTTGACCTGGCAGAACACCCGAGGCTCCGCGCTGCTTGGCTGGGTCGGGGCAGACGCGGCTTTCCTCGCCGAGCAGATCGCATCTGCGGACAGATGATGGGACAAAGCCCAAGCCGCGTTCCCAGTACGGCGCCTGTGTCGACGCTCCAAAGGCTGTTTGCCAAAGGCCGCGCACCCGTCATCTGGGGA
Source organism: Dermatophilaceae bacterium (assembly GCA_036382455.1). GTDB lineage: Bacteria > Actinomycetota > Actinomycetes > Actinomycetales > Dermatophilaceae > UBA4719. The sequence continues at coordinate 4,220 of DASVHT010000150.1, read as the reverse complement.
GTCGTCTGGGGCGTGATCCAAGCCGCGTCGCCCCTCGGCTTCTGGTGGCTCGACGTAGCCACCGTCTACGCCCTGTCCCTGGCCCTGATCGCGTCGGTGTACATCGGCTTCGCGGTGGCCGATGGCCGCCCGGCCGTCATCGCGGTCGAGAGCAGCGTCGCGGGCGCATTCGTGGTGCTCGCCGCGGCAGGCGTCACCGGATCGGCGTGGCTGCTCGTCCTCGGCCTGGCCGGCCATGGATTGAAGGACCTGTGGCAACACCGCAGTCACTACGTCGCCAACACACGGTGGTGGCCCCCGTTCTGCATGACCGTCGACTGGGTCGCCGCCACGGTCATCGCCATGGAGATCGTCAAAGGAGTTCCCTTCCACCAGTAGGTGCTCCGATGGCTCGCTGGATGGATAACTGCCGTTCTCAAGGGGGAGTTGGAAGATGGTTGCAGAAGGCAGTGTTGGCGTCGCCCGCGACGCATCTCAACCTGAGCGTCAGGGCCATGTCGGCCTGGTTGTCTTGGGCAGCCTCCTTGTCGGGTTTCTTCTCGCGCTGATCCTGGCCGGCATCGTTTTCGGCGGAGGTACCGAGCCCACCATCACTGGGGTGGTTCTCCTTTCGTTCGCCGCCGGGTTGGGTCTGCTGGCTTGGCTGTCCAGCCGCCGGACCGACCAGCCGCAGCGCTGGGCCCTGATCCCGGCCGCCTTCTTTGGCGTCCTCGGCTTTGCCCATGTGGTCTTTCGCCCGAGTGACGGCGTGCTCAGGGCGTTCGGCTGGGTTTGGCCGATCGCGCTCGTCGTGCTGGTGGTCTGGATGATCAGGGCGTCGCGCCGGTCGCTGCGCAGTTGGTCTCGTCCGGTAGTTCTTTACCCGGTATTCGCGGTCCTCCTTCTTGCCGCAGTCGGTGGTGCCTTCGAGAGGATCAGTGAGACTGCTGCCGCCAACGCCATGCCTGGACAGCTCGTCGATGTTGGGGGATTCAAGATGCACATCAGCTGCACCGGCTCCGGCAGCCCGACGGTCATTCTGGAACCCGGACTCGGTGAGCCGGGCGTCATGATGGCCGGATGGATCCAGCCTGCCGTGGCTACCACGACCAAGGTGTGCATCTACGACCGCCCCGGCAAAGGTTTCAGCGAACCAGCCCCGACACCCCGAGACTCGATCGCGAACGCTGCCGACCTTCATACCCTGCTGGCTCGTGCCCACGTGGGCGGTCCGTACGTGCTGGTGGGCCATTCATCGGGGGGCCCGTACATCAAGGTCTATGCCTCCAAGTATCCAGACCAGGTAGCCGGTATGGTCCTGCTCGACGCCCAGCCAAGCGACGCCTTCGCCAAGCTTCCCGGCTTTCCCACCTTTTACAACGTTTTGCGGAAGGGCACGGGACTGTTGCCTTCAGTAGCGCGCCTCGGGGCGATGCGCCTCTTCTACAGCACCGCGGTCCCCGGGCTACCTCCCCAGGCTCGCAGCGAAGAACGCGCCGACTGGTCGAGGCCCAGCCACTACCGCAGCTTGCGGGACGAGGTCCTCGAGCTGCACTCGGCACTCACCCAGTCCCACGCCCTGACGACCCTGGGCAGCAAGCCACTCATCGTCGTCACCGCAGTCAAGGACGCCCAGAAGGGCTGGATGCCACTACAGAACGAGATGCTCACCCTGTCGACCAACAGCGTCCACCGAGTCATCCAGAACGCCACTCATATCTCTTTGACCGAGGACAAGACCGAATCCGGAATCTCCAGCCAGGCCGTTCTTGACGTCGTAGACGCGGTTCGTTCCGGCACCCCTCTCACCAGGTGAGGAGGCCATCACCCGTTCCGCCACTGGGGCCGCTTGTCAGTAACGAAGACGACCGGACGACACTCGTCGTGGACGTTCTGGTACGACCACCTGTCAAAGCCACCGCACTGCCCATGTGGGTAAGGTCAACCAAATCCTTGACGTGTGCTGTCCTCGACCACGACTCTGGAGACCGGATCGAACCGACCTCCTCAGTAAGCAGGGGGAGTCCATGAAGGCGATCGTCCAAGCCACCTATGGCTCGACAAACGTTCATGACTTCCGGGACATCGACAAGCCCGAAATAGCCGACGACGAGGCGCTCGCGCACTGGGCGTGGCCCGGGGTGTGTGGGATCAGATGAGCGGACTGCCGTATCCCCCACGGCTCGCGCGCTACGGGCTACGGACGCCAAAGATCCAGGTCCCGGGCGCGCACCCTGCCGGGCTCGTGGAGGCGGTCAGCATGGATGTGACAAGGCTCCAGCCCGGCGATGAGGTGTTTGGCGTCGGGCAAGGGCACTTTCGCCGAGTACGCCCACGCGTCCGCGGACAAGCCGGCGCCGAAGCGGGCGGACCTCACCTTCGAACAGGCGGTGGTGGTCGCCGTCGTGATCTGGGGTCGGCGCATCACCCTGAGCGAATCGGGGCACACGACGAAAGACCCTGCTGTTGGGGCTGTCTCACGGTCGGCCGAAGCCAGCGGGAACCAGTACAGCCAGCATGCCTGGCGGCGGTGGCTCTTCCCGGAAGGAGGGAGGATGACAGCGGATGATGGAACCCCTCGCGCTGCGGCGCCGGGCTCCCCGGTGTTGTTCATCGTGGACGCCGATCCGCAGGCCCGCGTCGTGGTCGAGTCGGCGCTGGCCCGCCGTTTCGGGCTCGACTACCGTGTGCTGGCTGTCGGCACACCGCAGGATGCGCTGACCGCGTTGCAGCGTCTGGCAGACCAAGGCGGCGAGGTGGCGCTGGTGGCAGCCGATCTGCGCTTGCCCGGCATGGACGGCGTTGAGTTCCTCGAGCGGGCGCACGCGCTGCACCCGGGTTCCTGGCGCGTGCTGTTGGTGGCCATGGATCGATACCACACCAGGGTTCCGTTCACCGAACTGGCGACGCTTCAGCGCGCGACCGCGCTGGGGCAGATCGATTTCTCGGTGGTCAAAGGGTGGGTCACCCCGGAGGAGTGGCTCTACCCGCAGATCCAGGAGGCGCTCACAGCCTGGACGATCGCCCATCGGCCGACTCATGTGGTCTATCGGATCGTCGGCGAGCAGTGGGCACTGCGCAGCCATGAGCTGCGTGACTTGCTGACCCGCAACAACGTCCCGTTCGAGTTTTACTCCGCCGACTCGGAGGCGGGGCAGGAGCTCATCAAGGACTTGACGATTGACGTGCGGCGCCTCCCCGCCGTGATCCACCACGACGGCTCGGTGCAACATGATCCCGGCCTCGCCGACGTCGCGGCCACCCACGGGATCGAGACCCGGCCCTCGGCGGAGGTTTATGACCTCGCCATCGTGGGTGCAGGTCCGGCCGGTCTGGCGGCCGCCGTGTCTGGCGCCTCCGAGGGGCTGCGTACCGTCGTCTTGGAGCCGAACGCGATCGGCGGGCAAGCCGGCACAAGCTCCATGATCCGCAACTACCTGGGGTTCCCGCGGGGCATCAGCGGCGGCGGATTGGCCCACCGGGCCTGGGAACAAGCCATTCTCTTTGGCGCCCAGTTCGTCTTCACACGCGAGGTGATGGGGCTGGGCCTTCGCGGCGACGACCGGGTGATGGCACTAAGTGATGGCAGCCAGGCGGTCGCGCGGGCGGTGATCATCGCGGCCGGTGTGGCCTACCGCCGGCTCAGCATCCCGGCCCTGGATCCCCTGATCGGGGCAGGGGTGTTCTACGGCGCGTCGGGCGTTGAAGCCCCCGCCATGGCCGGAGAGCAGGTGTGCGTCGTTGGTGGGGCGAACTCAGCCGGTCAGGCCGCCCTGCACCTGGCCAAATTCGCCTCCCGGGTCACACTGCTCGTACGGGGCGAGTCGCTGGCCGCCAGCATGTCCTCCTACCTCATCACCCAGCTGGAGGCGACTCCCAACATCGAAGTCAGGCTCCGCACCCGAGTTGCCGACGGCCACGGCCAAGCCCACCTGGAAGCCCTGACGCTCGTGGACGTCCGGACCGGCCAGCGCGAACCGTTTCCCGCCGCGGCCGTCTTCGTAATGATCGGCGCCGAGCCGCGCACACAATGGCTCCGCGACCTCGTCAAGGTGAACGATCGTGGATACATCCTGGCTGGCCCCGACGTTCCCCAGGCCGCCTGGCCACTGTCCCGCCCACCCCTGCCGTTCGAGACGAGCTTGCCGGGGGTGTTCGCGGCCGGCGACGTGCGGTACGGCTCCGTCAAGCGCGTCGCCGGGGCTGTCGGCGAGGGCTCGGTCGCCGTTGGCTCCGTCCAG
>DASVHT010000149.1:0-4095 GCA_036382455.1 Dermatophilaceae bacterium | reverse complement strand
GAGCCTGATCGACCTGCGCCGCCGCTGCGAAGCGATGCTGCCGCAGGTGGACGTGGGCGAGCTGATCCTGGAGGTGATGTCGTGGCATGCCGGGATTCGTCGAGGCGTTCACCGCGGTCTCGGGAGGCCAGACCCGTCTGGGCGACCTGCACGTCACGATCGCCGCGGCGTTGACCGCGCACGCCCTGAACGTCGGCTACACCCCAGTGATCTCCAGCGCGCCCGCGTTGACCCGGGCCCGGATCAGCCACGTCGACCAGAACTACCTGCGGGCCGAGACCTACGCCGCCGCCAACCGGCCCCTGATCGAGGCCCAGGCCGACATCGGTCTGGCCCAAGCCTGGGGCGGTGGCCTGGTCGCCGCGGTCGACGGGATCCGGTTCGTCGTCCCGGTGCGCAGCATCGACGCCCGCCCTAACCCGAAGTACTTCGGCCGCCGGCGCGGCGCGACCTGGCTGAACCTGCTCAACGACCAGGCCGTGGGCCTGGCTGGGCGGGTGGTGTCCGGCACCCCACGGGACTCCCTGCACGTCATTGACCTGATCTACCGTCAGGACGGCGGCCGCCGACCCGAGGTGATCGTCTCGGACACCGGGTCTTACAGCGACATCGTGTTCGGGCTGCTGCGGCTGCTCGGGTTCGACTACCGCCCCCAGTTGGCCGATCTGCCCGACGCCAAGCTGTGGCGGATCGACCCGCGCGCCAATTACGGACCGCTGGAGACCGCCGCCCGCGGCCGGATCGACCTGGACCGGATTCGGCGGCACTGGAGCGACATCCTGCGCCTGACCGGGTCCATCCACACCGGAGCGGTCTCGGCGTACGACGCGATGCGGATGCTGCAGCACGGCGGACAGCCCACCCAGCTCGGGGAGGCCCTGGCCCAGTTCGGACGGATCTTCAAAACCCTGCACGTGCTCGCCTACGTCGACGCCGAACCGTACCGACGCGAGATCAAAGGCATGCGTAATCTGCAGGAAGGCCGCCACGACCTGGCCCGTCACCTGTTCCACGGCCGCCGCGGTGAGCTGCACCGCGCCTACCACGACGGAATGGAAGACCAGCTCGGCGCCCTCGGCCTGACCCTAAACTGCATCACCCTGTGGAACACCGTCTACCTCGACGCGGCCCTGACCCAGCTACGCGCCGACGACTACCCGGTCCTGATCGAGGACGTCGCCCGGCTGTCGCCCTACATGCGCCGGCACATCAACGTCCACGGCCACTACTCCTTCCACCTGCCCGACCTCGCCGGCGCCCTCCGGGCGCTACGCGACCCCGACGCACCCGAAGAGGACTGACCCGCCGGGAAGCCGGAACCCGATTGCGTGGCTGCCCCAGGACTGTCCCGGATCGCCACGCTTCAGGGGGCGCCGGCCGGCTGCGCGCAACGTCGAGCTATTGCGAGTCCTCCGGGGACGGGTTGGCCTCGCGGCACCGCTCCAGCGTGGTCTGGGCCGCGGCGCGCCTGTCGCGCAGTTCGCTCAGTTTGGACTGGAACTTCTCCACGGTCTCTTCTGTGCGCGGGAACGGCAGCTCGTGATTGTCGAATGCCTCCGTCAGTCGCTCGATCTCGTCCTCGAGCGCGTCCAGGCGGTCTTCCCGGCACTCACACGCATCGGAGAGGTGCACCCATGTCTGCCACGGTTGCTGCCCGTTGGGGGTCTCGGACCAGGCCATGACCGTGGTCCCGCACTGCGGGAGGCTGTCACAGTCGAAGTAGTCCCCGAAACCGATCCGGAAGCTGGGTGACGGGCCTCCAACCGCCCACGGGCCGTTGTCCACCTCACGAGTGGTCCACTCGTCGTCGTCCTCACCCTTCAGGTGCTGGAGAATCGAGTACTTACCAAGCGCCTGGTCGAAGACGAGGCTGCCTGCCTGCAAGTCACCGTGCCTGGTGCATGACAGGCACGGCCACATGTGCGCGTCACCAGCACGCTTGGGGTTCACGTCTTCCGGAGCGCTCCAGGTTGCCCCATGGTCATGACTCGTGGTGTACATAGGCAACTGCTTGGCAGAGTCGATGTACAGGACGTGCAAGCGGCCTCGCCCATCGATCGCCACATTGGTGCCGGGACTGGTGAGCGCGCCGCCCTCGTAGGACAGCGGGCCGACGATCGCGCTCTGCGACGCGTTACCGGCAACGATCGTCATCGGTCCCGCCCAGGTCTGGCCCTGATCGGAACTGGCATACATCTTGAGGTTCTGATCCAGCGCCGCGTAGATGATGTAGAAGTGTTGTTGGTCGTAACTGATCAGAGGCGCGGTGCCGATGCCCCGATCGGTGAAGTCGTGAACCGTCCAGGTCGCGCCACCGTCTAGGGTGAAGGCGCAGGCCTCGATGTTGATCCGGTCGAATCCGCAGAGCGCGGTCTGACCGCGGGCCGCGACCGCGGTCTTGTCACCGAACCCGAATGCCGCCGGCTGGCTCCAGGTGAGGCCCCCGTCCTTGCTGACCACACAGACCGGGAAGAAGCCTCCTCGCATGGTTGTGTAGTAGCAGTTGTTGGAATCGTCGAAGGCGATCCCGGCGCCCTCGCTGGTGTTGGCCAGGGCGACGACTGTCTTCCAGGTTCGGCCACCGTCCTTGGTCACGTAGGCGGTGTTGGTGAACTGAGTGCCGTCGAAGCTGGCCGCCCCTGCGACGATGTTGTGTGGATGCCTGGGGTTGATGGCGACAGCTGTCTCGTCGCTACGGTCCAGGCTGGGGTCGCTGACCTCGATGGCGCGCGCGTGCAGGTGCGGTCGAAGAGCCTGGACGCGGCGCGAGAGTCGGGCTTGGGCGTACGGCACCCGCTGGCCGAAGTCAGGGCGCTTCATCGCTTGATACATGCTAAGGCCGCTGTTGCTGACCACGCCCTGAGCCAGCGTCTTCTCGATGTCTTGGTCGTTTGGCAGCGAAGCCGCGTTCGTGTCCTCGAAAGTGACGCTGGGAGTCCAAGTCATGGTGATCCTCCGACATGTTCGGCTCATGAAAGGGTAAGGCGCCCGGTCAGCTAATCCCGGAGCCTCGGTCCTGCTGCGCAGCCAGGCCTCACCGTGTCGCTCTCGATCAGTGGGGTGGGCCGGGGATCTGTCCGCCTTGAGATTGTCTTCCGAACAGGATGTAGCGGGTGTTGTACTGTGTCCCGGCGGCCGGAGGAGGGTTCTGCAGAACAGCATATCCGGTTCCCGAGAAGAGGTGCGCATTGGGATTGGCTTGGCGACAGGTGACGAAGTCGCCCCAACGATTGTTCGAGGGGGTTGGGGTGCCACTACTGTTGGTTGCGTCGGTGGCGGTGCTCGCCTCGGAGAACCAGACGACGAAGTCGCCCAGGATTCCAACGGCGAAGCTCGCATAGAACTTCAAGCCCCCTCCCCAGGCAAGGGAGATGCCAACTTCGCCGTCGCTATTGAGTGCGAGCGATGGGTAGGCGAAGGCATGGTCCGCGTTCCATATCTGCCACTGCTTGGTCTTCGTCCAGGTCTTCGTATTGATTTGGAGGACTTGGATGTGTGGATGCGCGAACCCGCCGCCACGGGCGGCGGTCCATGCGAGCCACAGCTCGTCTCCGACTCGCACGGACCCGATCACCGCCGCGGCACCGAAGACAGTCCCGATGAACTTTAGCCAGTCATTGTTGTCCGGACATAGTGATGAGAAATCTGTGTTGGGGTAGCTGTCGTGGTCGACGTTGCGCCAGGTGTATCGACTCTGCCCTTCAGCCATGGACAACACGGTCATCTGGCTGGTGCTGGAGTGGCCGGCCCAGTACACGGTGTCGCCGGTGTTCTGTGACAAGTGCGACCCGTAGGCGCCACCGGGTGTGGTGGGATCGGTGAACTCGAAATTGATTACACCGGCGGCTTGGATCTCTGAGAGTGGTATCCGGACGACTACGAGCCCACCGGAACCGACCGAGTCGGCGGAGACGTAGAGCGAGTTCGTGCCGACGGCCAGGTCGGGGTAGTCCATAGCTCGGCTACCGAGGTTCAGTCCAGCGGAGGTGAGGTCCCAGTAGGTCCAGGAGGTACCTGCAGAGTTGATGATGTCGCCGGGGCTGGCCGCCGCAATTCTCAGGCGATTGACACCACTCAGACAGGTTGCATTCGGGT
>DASVHT010000148.1:0-27275 GCA_036382455.1 Dermatophilaceae bacterium | reverse complement strand
AGGTATGACGGGCAGCGCGGCAAGCGCCCGGGTGCCGGCAAGACGCAGGGCCACCATGATTCCGTACTGGTCGATCTCGCCGGGCGAGGAGTGCCCAACGGCATACGCGCTCGCCCACCTCTGGATCTTGGGCACCATGCGCTCGCGCATCTGGTGCGAGAGCAGCTTGGAGTCCTTCACGCCAACCGGCGCCGAACGGCATGCCTCATCGATCACCACGACGCCGACCGACACAGGCCCAGCGAGCGCCCCACGACCGACCTCGTCCATCCCTGCGAGCAGCCGATGCCCCTCGCGCTGGAGCGCCCGCTCTACCCTCAGCGTGGGCCTGCGCGACGTGGTGCCTGCGGTCATTTCGCCGGTGCCGCCGGGACAAAGTCGAACGTGTCAGCATGATTGTCCAGCCAAGACCAGTGCTGGAGCGGCCAGACAACAGTGATGGCGCGACCTACGATCAGGCTCTCGGGGACCGAACCCTTGACGCCGCCCGAGCCCTGATCGTGCGGACGCGAGTCCGCGGACTCCGATCGGTGGTCGCCCATCACCCAAACCTTCCCTGCAGGGACGGTGATGTCGAAGGCCTGTTGACTTGGCGAGTCGCCGGGGAAGATGTACGGCTCGATCAGGCGCAGACCGTTGACCGTGATCTTGTCGTTGCTGTCGCAGCAGACGACGTGGTCGCCCGGCAGCCCGATGACCCGCTTGATCAGATGGTTGCCCTCGTCGGTGGGCAGCAGCCCGACGAAGGTCAACGTGCTGCGGACGGCGGTGGCAAAGGGGGTGCGCTGCACGGGGACCTGAGCCGGCAACCAGTGGTCAGGGTCCACGAACACGATGACGTCACCGCGCTTGAGGTCGAAATGCGCAGGGACCAGCTTGTTGACAATAACGCGATCACCCTTGAGCAGGGTGTTCTCCATCGACTCCGAGGGTATGTAGAACGCCTGCATCAGCCAGGTCTTGACGACCAGAGACAGGAGCAATGCGAGGGCTATGACGATCGTCGACTCGCGAAGCAAGGTCATCAAGGTGCCTCGCGGCGGTTCGCCCGCGGCGGTTTCGGACCCATCGACGGCAGGCTCGGCACCATGGGGCAGGCCCTGCTCCGGCTCGGTCACGCTCACTTGTGCCTCTCCCCGGCCATGCCGGCAGCTACGTTCTCCAGCGACTCAGCCGTGCCCAGGACTCCGGCTCGGCTCGGTGGCCAGTAGACCATCGCTGCCCTGCCGACCACGTCGTCCAGCCGCACCATTCCTCCTCCAGGATCGCCCAGATGGGCGCGTGAGTCTGCCGAGACGCTGCGGTGGTCGCCCATCACCCAAACTCGTTCGGCCGGGACCGTGACATCGAAAGTCAGGTCGCTGGGCTGGTCACCAGGGTAGAGATAGGGCTCCTTGACCGAGGCGCCGTTGACGCTCAGGTGACCGGCAGCATCACAGCACAGCACGTGATCTCCCGGCAGTCCGATGACACGCTTGACGTAGTCGCTCTCGTTGCCGAACGCTCTCGCGCCGTCGAAGACGACCAGGTCTCCTCGTTGCAGCGACGAAGAGACGTCGACCTTGTTGACCAGAAGGCGGTCGTTGGGCTCCAATGTGGGCTCCATCGACTGCGAGGGAATGAAGTAGGACTGCACGAGAAACCCCCGGACCATGAGCATCAGAACGAACCCGGCACCCACCACGATCAGCCAGTGATGGTGTGAGCGTTGCGCGACGACCCCCGGGGCCGGCCGCACGTGAATGGCGTGACGGTCGGGCGCTGCCGTCTGGTGTCCGGGGCTCATCGCCGCCGAGCCTAGTGCGGGCGCCTGTGAAAGTGCTGTCGCCTCAGCGGGTGCGCGTCACGTCGCGCTTCTCCTTGATCTTGGCAGCCTTGCCGCGCAGGTCGCGCAGGTAGTACAGCTTGGCGCGCCGGACGTCACCGCGGGTCACAACCTCGATCTTCTCGATGACCGGGCTGTGCAGCGGGAAGGTGCGCTCGACGCCGACGCCGAAGCTCACCTTGCGAACCGTGTACGTCTCGCCGACACCGCCGCCGTGGCGACGGATGACAACACCCTGGAACACCTGGACGCGGGCACGCGTGCCTTCAATGACCTTGACGTGGACCTTGACGTTGTCACCGGCGCGGAACGCCGGGATGTCGTCGCGCAGGCTTGCCGCATCGACGTCGTCGAGCTTGTGCATGTTCGCATCGCTTTCTCGTGCGCGCCACAGGTCGCTCACGGTTCTGGTGCTCGCCACGGCGCCGTGCCGAACGAGCATTTCGTATGGGGTGCTCCTGCGAACCGTCACTCGTTGCTCTCCCCCTGTGGCAGGGGCACGAAATCGGTGCAGGACGCGAGGAGTCAGTCTGCCACAGCAGGGGCGGCAGGCTGAAATTGGGCGAGAACCTCGCGGTCCCGGGCGTCCAGGGCAGCCGGGTCCAGCCGGGCGATCATGTCCGGCCTGAGCTGGGCAGTGCGCCGCAGCCGCTCGTCCCTCCTCCACCGAGCGATCTGTCCGTGGTGCCCTGACAGAAGGACCTCGGGTATGCCGCGCCCGCGCCACTGAGGGGGCTTGGTGAAAACTGGGTACTCCAGCAGGCCATCCTCGTGGGACTCCTCGACGAGGGACTCGGCGTTGCCGACAACGCCCGGTACCAATCGCACGATGGCCTCAACCATGACGAGCACCGCGACCTCGCCGCCGCCCAGGACGTAGTCACCCAGCGAGACCACGGTCACGGGCTGGTGCTCACGAGCCTCGTCAAGAACACGTTCGTCGATGCCCTCGTAGCGACCGCAGGCGAAGGCCAGCCAGGGCTCGGCCGCCAGCTCGTGAGCCATGGCCTGCGAGAACGGAACACCGCCAGGACCGGGAACCAGGAGATGAGGAACCACCCCTTGCTCCCCGGTCGCCATGATGTGCTCGAGGGCCTCTCCCCAGGGCTCGGGGCGCATCACCATGCCGGCGCCACCGCCATACGGAGTGTCATCGACAGTGCGATGCCGGTCGTGCGTGAAGTCGCGCAGGTCGTGGACCCGCAGGTCGATCAGGCCCTGGTTGCGCGCCTTGCCGATCAGCGAGAGATCCAACGGCGAGAGGTACTCCGGGAAGATGGTGACGACGTCAAGCCTCATGACCGGACCTTCACGACTCGTCCAGGTTCAGCAGGCCCGCAGGAGGGTCGAGCACGACACGGCCCCCCTCGAGGTCGACCTCAGGCACGATGGCCGTGACGAACGGAACCAGCGCCTCCCGACCGTCGGCCAGCCGAACCACCAACAGGTCCTGGGTCGGCCGGGACTGCAGGGCGGTCACCTCGCCGAGCTCGTCACCGCCGACGGTCACGGCCTTGAGCCCGACGAGATCCCTTTCGTACCAGCTCTCCTCGTCATCGTCGTCCTCGAGGACATCGCCCAGCAGCTTGATGCCACGCAGCGCCTCAGCCCCGCTGCGGTCGTCGGTGCGCTCGAAGCCGAGCAGGAGGATGCCGTTGTGGTCGCGGGCGCTGCGCAGCACCAGAGGACCGGCGCTCGACGGTTCGGTGACGAAGGTCGCACCCGGCACGAAGCGCTCACCAGGTGAGGCAGTCAGAACCTGCACGGTCACTTCGCCGCGCAGTCCGTGGGCCTTCCCGATACGAGCGACGACAACCTGCATGAGTCAGTCCCTCGGGCTATCGCTGCCGATCCGTGTCGACAATGTCGACCCGCACCGGTTGGCCACCCGCAAGGGCGACCATCACGGTGCGAAGAGCGCTGGCCGTGCGTCCGGAGCGACCGATAACACGACCGAGGTCGTCAGGATGGACCCGGACCTCGAGAATCTCGCCGTGCCGCAGCTCCTTGCGCCGCACCGCAACATCCTCGTCGTGGTCGACAATCCCCTTGACCAGGTGCTCCAGCGCCTCTTCGAGCACGATCAGGCCTGCGCCTTGACGTCGTCTGGTGCCTTGGCAGTCGTGGGCTCAGCCTTGTCAGTCTTCTCGGCCTTCGGCTCAGACTTCTCAGCCTTCGGCTCAGCCTTGTCAGTCTTCTCGGCCTTCTCGGCCTTCGGCTCAGCCTTGTCAGCCTTCTCGGCCTTCGGCTCGGCCGAGTCCGCCTTCGGCTCAGCCTTCTTCCGCCTCGCGGTCGTAGCGCCATCCTTGGACTCGGCCAGCGCGGAGGTGGCAGCCGTCTCATACAGGGCGAGCTTGTTGGCCTTCGGCGCAGCCACGCGCAACGTGCCCTCGGTGCCCGGAAGCCCCTTGAACTTCTGCCAGTCACCGGTGATCTTCAGCAGCGCCGCAACCTGCTCGGTCGGCTGCGCCCCGACTCCGAGCCAGTACTGAACGCGCTCTGAGTTGATCTCGATGATCGAGGGGTCCTCGGTCGGGTGGTACTTGCCGATCTCCTCGATCGCCCGCCCATCGCGCTTGGTGCGGGAGTTCATGATGACGACGCGGTAGAACGGTGCGTGGATCTTGCCTATGCGCTTCAAACGAATCTTGACGGCCACGTTTGTGGTGACTCCTGTTTCTTGTCTGGGGTGAGTCGTCACGGCATCCGCGTGGGGACACGGCTCGTGAGACTCGAAGGACACGCCCGAAGCGGAGAGAGGGGCCACAGACAGGCGAGTACGCCCGTCATTGTGTCAGATGCGCCGCAGTCTTTCGAACCACGCCCGGACCAGGGCCGCTCGCTCCCCGGATCGGCCCGGCATGGGCGCTGCGTCCAAGCCGGTAAACTCTGCAACGCTGGCTGTTGCGGACCGGACCGGAACTCGAGACCACTGGGGGCTCATGCTCTACCTGCTGACCAGGACCCTTGTGGCTCCGGTCGCCCGGCTGATCTATCGCCCCGTCATCGAAGGCCGGGAGAACATCCCCCGATCCGGGCCGCTGCTGCTCGCCAGCAATCATCTCTCGTTCATCGACAGCTTCGTCATCCCCTTGGTCACCCCGCGCAGGGTCGTGTTCCTTGCCAAGTCGGAGTACTTCACCGGCACCGGCATACGCGGCGTGTGGATGCGGTGGCTGTTCACGGCGATGGGCGCCGTTCCGGTCCAGCGCGGGTCCCTCGTCGCAGCGCAGGATGAGCTGGACTCGGCCCTCGCGGTCCTCAAGAAGGGGCTCGCGTTCGGCATCTACCCCGAGGGGACCCGCTCGCGTGATGGTCGCCTGTACCGCGGCCGCACCGGCGTGGCCTGGTTGGCGCTGACCGCCGACTGCCCCGTCGTGCCTGTGGCGCTCAAGGGGACCCAGGACATCCAGCCGGTGGGCTCGCGTGTCCTGCGGATCCGGAGGATTGCGGTCCGGTTCGGTGAACCGCTGGACTTCGGTCATCTTCGCGGAGCCAAACCGGGCCCGGCCCGCCGCGAGGCCACCGACGCCATCATGGAGGCCATCAGGGAGCTGTCGGGCCAGGAGTTCGTCCCGCGCTACAACAAGACACACTCAGGCTGAGCCGCGGGAAGGTCGAGGCGCTGGCCCCGACGATCACCTGACGCGTCACGGTCGGTACATCGGTTGGCGCCCCCGCGCTGCGCGCGCGGTTGCTCATTGACCGGGATCGGCGGGAGGCTGGTACCTGCGTCAACCGGAAGGGAGGTCCCGATGAGCGAGCCAGCAATCATCATCGTCCCCGTCACCATGCCCGAGGGCGTCAACTTTATATTCGGTCAGGCACACTTCATCAAGACCGTTGAGGACCTGTATGAGGCCCTGGTGGGTTCATCGCCGTACCTTCGGTTCGGACTGGCCTTCTGCGAGGCGTCCGGGCCACGCCTGGTACGACGGGCGGGCAACGACCCGGACCTCGTCACACTGGCGGCCGGCTATGCCCTGGCCATCGGGGCGGGGCACTCGTTCGTCGTGTTCCTGCGTGAGGGGTTCCCGGTGAACGTCCTCAACCAGGTCAAGGCCGTCCCTGAGGTTTGCCAGATCTACTGCGCGACGGCGAACCCGCTGCAGGTCCTGCTTGCCGAGACCGATCAGGGGCGCGCAGTCCTGGGCGTCGTCGACGGCGGGGCGCCGCTGGGCGTTGAGAACGACGACGACGAGCGGGACCGCAGAAAGCTGCTGCGCGACATCGGCTACAAGCTCTGACCCGCCGGGACGCTGGAACAGCAGCGCGCCTTCAGGGCAGCTGGTTGGTCGTCCTCATCCTGGATGTCTGCCCGACGCAATCGATGGTCCGTAAAGACCTGGTCCGGCAATGTCCAGGCTCTCCAGGAACGGTCTCGCCGCTTCGTATCCGCCCTCGATCAGCATGGCCGTGTGGCCGAACTCCAACGGTGAGAGGCGGTGGATGGCAGGGCCCGGGAGATAGACCACAGGAACCCGGGACGCAGCCAAAGGGGCCTCCAGCGCCGACTGTGTGCGCATCGTGACCATTGCTGTGAACAGCAGCGCCTCAGCGAGGGTCGCAGGTGGCCATGGGAGCTGGCCAGGGAAGACGGCATCGAGGACGACCAGCGACTGCGCCCCCATGGCCAGGGCCTGGGTGACGGGGACATTGGCCACCACCCCCCCGTCGTAGAGCTGCCTGCCCTCGACGGTCACCGAGGGGAAGATCCCGGGAATCGCCGTGCTGGCCAGGAGAGCGTCCAGGAGCGTCCCCTTGACGAGCACATGCGGGGCGGCGGTGGCGATGTCCGTGGTCACCGCTCCGAAAGGGAGGGCCAGGTCGTCGAAGGTGGCCTGTTCCCGCAGGTAGGTGTTGATGACCGCTTGCACCCCGGTGTTGGGAAAGAGATGGGTCCGATCGTGTTGCAGCGTTCGAATCTGAGCGAGCGGGCCGCCGGGGAACACCATCTGCCGAGTGATCCTCGGCCAGATGCGGCTCAGCAGACTGGCCGCGCTCTTCGGATCAAGCGCCACAACCGCGCCGTTGAGCGAGCCAACCGAGGTACCAACCACCAGATCGGGGAAGACCCCCAGCTCGGTGAGTGCCTGCAGCATCCCCACCTGCACCGCACCCAGGCTGCCGCCGCCGCCCAGCACAAAACCAACAGGTCGCGGTAGCGAGAACACAGTCACAGCGAGCGCTCCCGGGCGGGCACGTCCGCGGCCACCCAACATGAGGGGGCGCCGGGCATGACGTTGTCCAGCAACGCTGCCGCCGTCAGGGCTGGCGATACCAGCACACGGCCGACCAACGCGTCATTGAGATCGAACGCCTCCCGCATCGTGGCCCCGACTGTAGCGGTGAAGGGACCATCGCGCGGGGCATTTCGGTGCGGGGCCCTGATTTCAGCAGCCGGTGACGACGCCCCGACGCCGGCGGATGCCGCGCTCAAAGCTGGAGAAGACCGTGTCGACCGCGATACCAATCGCCAGGATCGCGATCATCAGGGCGATCATGTAGGCCGTGTCACCGAGCTCGCGACTCTGGGTGAGGAAGACCCCCAGACTTGGCCGGTTGGCGATGGAGACCAGAAGCTCGCCCGCCAGCAATGAACGCCAGGCGAACGCCCATCCCTGTTTGAGGCCCGACACGATGCTGGGCAGTGCTGCCGGCAGGACGACATGGCGGTACAGGGACAACCCGCTCGCCCCGATGTTGCGGCCGGCACGCACGAGCAGCGCAGGGACGTAGTCGACACCGTTGATGACGCCATTGGCGATCGAGGGCACGGCGCCGATCAGGATCACGAACAGGATGGCCTGCTCGGACAGCTGGAACAGCAGGATCGCGAGCGGGAACCAGGCGATGGACGGCATCGTCTGGAGTCCGGTGATCAGGGACCCGATGGCGGCGCGCAGGATCCGCGAACGTGCCACGAGAACGCCGAGCGACAGCCCCATGACAGAGGCGATGACGAAACCGACGACGCCGCGCGTCATCGTGATGCCCACGGCGGTCCAGAAGCCCCGGGTCGCGAGCTGGTGGGCGAGCTCGGACAGGACCGGCGCCGGGCCGGGCAGGACATAGCTGGCCTTCCAGCCACTGATGGCGACAAGCTGCCAGAGACCCAGCGCTATCGCGATGGCGGCGAGCTTGGGCCATGTCGCCCGCCAGATGGCGTGCGCAAGAGGCGGGGTGGACGAGCCCAGATCGAGCGCATCGAGTCCTCGGATCTCGCTCTCCTGCGAGGCCTTTCGGTCAGTGTCGATGAAAGTCGCGTTACCGCGGGCGGTGAGGTCAAACGCCATGGCGGGCCACCTCCCGGCGCAGTGCTGCGGTGATCTCCCCCGCCAGAGCAGAGACGGCAGGGTCCTCGATGCGACGCGGCCTGCTGATGGCCACGTCGTACTCGCCGACGACGCGCCCGGGACGACTGGACAGCAGGACGACCCGGTCACCAAGGCGAACGGCCTCACGCACGTTGTGCGTCACGAACAGGACGGTCAGGTTGCGTTCGCGCCAGATCGACTCGAGCTCATCGTGCAGCAGGTCGCGCGTCATCGCATCGAGCGCCCCGAACGGCTCGTCCATCAACAGCACGGGGGCACGTGTTGCCAGGGTGCGGGCGATGGCCACGCGCTGTTTCATACCGCCCGACAGCTCGTGCGGGCGACGATCGGCAAAATCGGCAAGATGAACCGCTTCGAGGTAGTTACGGGCCTGTGCTTGGCGGTCCTTCTTGCCAACCCCCATGAGCCGCAAGGGTGTTGCCACGTTGTCCAGGGCCGACAGCCAGGGGAACAGCGCGTGCTCCTGGAACATGAAGGCAGCCTGACCGTTCACCTCGACCGACCCGGACGTGGGTTGGTCAAGACCGCTGACGAGGTTGAGCAGGGTGGACTTTCCGCACCCTGATGCCCCGACCAGCGTGAGGAACTCACCGGCCCGGACTCGGAGACTGATGCCGTCCAGGGCGAGCAGACCATGCTCACCGGCATACCGCTTGGTCACGCGCTCAAGGGCGACCGCAGGTGGAGCGACCGAGGGTCGTGAGCTGTGCAGCGCGGCAGGGGATGGGGCTGTCGTTGAGGTTGTCACTGCGCCACCTGGGCCTTTCCCCGTTGCCGGAGCAGCTGGTTGAGCAGGCTGAGATCGACGAGCTTGTCCAGCTGTGGCTCCTTGGTGAGCACCCCGACCTCGTAAGCATGTTGGGCTCCCAGGAGCAACGAGGAAGATACCGGGTCGACAGTGAACTCGAGCTGCTTCCATGCAGCCGCGATCACGGCGGCCTTGAGAGGCTTTCCGGATATCGCGGCGATCACGTCGGCGACGTCCAGCTGTGCCTTGGCCGGGTTCTTGGCGATGAAGTCCGTGGCGTCGAGGTCGCCCGATATCAGGGCCCTGACGGTGTCCGGGTGGGCCTTGAGGAAGTCGGCGCGAACGGCGAGCAGGGTGATGGCGAACTTCTTACCCGGCCAGAGGTCGCGCTCGTCCACCAGGACCTTGCCCCCGGCCTGAACCAGCCGGGTGGCATAGGGCTCGGGCACCCACGCGCCGGCAATCAGCTTCTGCTTGAACGCATCGACGATCTGCGCGTTCTCCTGCGGCAGCACATTGACGTCGCCGCCTCCCTGGAGGTCGGTCCTGAGGCCGTGCTGCTTGAGCCAGAAGCGCAGGGCGATGTCCTGGGTGTTGCCGAGCTGGGGACTGCTCACCTTCTTGCCCTTGAGGTCGGCCGCACTCGTGATCGAGGGGTCGACGACGAGCGAGGTGCCGCCGGTCGCTGCTCCCGCGACAACCGTGAGGGCCTGGCCATCAGAGTTGATGTACGCGTTGGTGGCCGGGCCGGGGCCGACGTACGTGGCGTCGATGGCACCGGACTTCAGGGCCTCGATGGCTGCGGGTCCGGCGTTGAACGTCGAGACCTTCAGCTTGGTCGCCCCGAGGTGCTTGCTGAAGAAGCCCTCCTTGTCCGCGACGATCGCCGTGGCGTGGGTGAGGTTGGGAAAATAGCCCAGATGCACCTCTGCCGGAGCCACGCCGGCAGCCTGCGAGTCACCGCCACAGGCCGACATGCCCAGCGTTGCGACAACAGCGCCGATCGCCAGGGCAGTACGAGCAAGGGGTCGGGACATCATGAGCTCCAGGTATTCCGCGCGACCGCCGGCCGCGCCGACCCCCACCGTGTTGGCATGGGCCATCTCCTATGTGACAAGGAGGAGTTTGTAATAGCCCAATGTTATCGGTCAAGTAACAACCCGTTATGTCTCGAATGCTGGAGGCAGTCCTTCGCTCACCAGCAGAGCCATCCGAACGATGTCGCCCCGAGTGATGTCGGAGCCGGTGTCAACAGGCACCGTCGGCCCGAGTGCCAGGGGCCTCGATGGAGACGGAACCTGCGTCGAGAAGCACCAGACCTCGGGGATCACCGCCGGGTCGAGCCCGCACTGTTGAAGCCCATCGACAACGCGCTTCACATCGTTCGGCCCGAACCAACCCGCAACCACTCCGCCGACCGGCGAGTCCTGCAGGAGAGCCCACAACGCGCGTCCCTTGCCCTCCTTGCCCTCCTTGCCTTGCTCAATGACGTCCTTGGAGAACAACGGGATCCTCAGCTCGGCTGCGAGCCGCCGGGCCAGCGCCGTCTTCCCGGAGTCGGGCACGCCGTTGACGAGGACGACGACCCTTCGGCCAGGCGCTCTTGCGTAAGTCTCGGCCGGCCATTCCTCTGCCCTGACGGTGTAGGAGACGTGGTCCAGCCACGCGTGGTTGCCGTCCGCACCCGGTAGCCAGAGCATGCGTGGCGAGAAGCCTTCACGCTGAAATCCCAGTGACCGCAACAGTCCGGCCGAGCGCAGGTTGCCAGGTTGGACTGCGGCCGCGACGCGATGGAGGCCCATGCCGCCAGCAGTCTCCCTCGCGAAGGCCAGATCCAGGACCAACCTCAGGCCTTCGGCGAACAGCCCGCGACCGGCATACGGGTCGTAGGCGTCGTAGCCCATCGCGGCCGACTCGAAACGGCCACGCACCACGTCGGTGACGTTGACCTTGCCGACGATGTCGTGGTCACCCTCGGGGTCGAGCGAGTGGATGATGAACGTTCGGCGGTCACGCGACTGCACCCCGAGCTGCCTCTCGAGATCTTCGGGATCGACCGGGTTCCACCGGGACAGCCGTTGACGCGAGCGCTCAACGGCAAGCCGGTAAGGCGCAACGTCCTGCACGCGAACCGTTCCGACCCAGACGCGATTGCCCCGGACATGCAGGGCAACCGGCTCAGAGGACAACCTTGCCTCGCAGAACGATGTGTTCGGGCGCTGCCAGAACCGCAATATCCGTGCGCGGATCCGCTGGGTAGACAATGAGATCAGCGCTTGCGCCCTCGTCAAGTCCTGGCCTGCGCAACCACGAACGCGCCCCCCAGGTGGCCGCCCCAAGAGCCTCGATCGTGGACAGCCCAGCTCTGACCAGCTCTGCTGCCTCCCGGGCGACCAGACCATGCGGCAGGGCGCCGCCGGCGTCGGTGCCCAGATAGATCGGCAGACCCGCGTCATGTGCTGCAGCGACAGTCTCGTAACGGCGGGAGTGCAGGTCGCGCATGTGCGCGGCATAGGTCGGGTATTTTTCCTCAGCGGCAGCGGCAATCGCCGGGAAGGAGTCGATGTTCACAAGTGTCGGAACGATCGCAATCCCTTGTGCAGCAAAGGAGCCGATGGTGTCCTCGCGCAGGCCGGTCGCGTGCTCGATGCAGTCGACGCCCGCTGCCGCGAGGTCACGTAGTGACTCCTCACCGAAGCAGTGAGCGGTCACACGGGCGCCTTCCTGGTGCGCGGCGGCGATGGCGGCGGCCAGGGCCTCGCGCGGCCAGCAGGGACTGAGGTCCAGGGTGTCCCGGTCGATCCAGTCGCCCACCAGCTTGACCCATCCGTCACCGTTGCGAGCCTCCTGACGGACGTACTGGACCAGGTCCTCCGGCTCGACCTCCCAGGCGAAGTTGCGGATGTACCGGCGGGTTCGGGCGATGTGTCGACCGGCTCGAACGACCCGTGGCAGCTCATCACGGTCATCGACCCACCGGGTGTCGGCCGGCGACCCCGCATCGCGCAACAACAGGGCGCCCGCTGCGCGGTCGGTCAACGCCTGGGCCTCGGTCGTGGCCTTGTCCACGGCTCCGTGCTTGTCGAGCCCGATGTGGCAGTGGGCGTCGACCAGACCCGGAAGAACCCAGCCCTGGACGGACTCGATGTCCGCGACCGTGGCGGGTGCGGCATACGTGATGCGGCCTCCGACGACCCAGAGCTCGTCACGGACCTCCTGCGATCCGAGCAGAACGCAGCCCTTGATGTGCAGCACTGGCGAGCTCATGCCCGCGACACTATCGGGGCTCGGGTCATCGGCACTCCGGGTTGGGCTGGACGACGTCGAACGGGGCTCCCCCGGGTCTGTTCGGTATCAGCCATGGATCCACGCTACCCAACGGCGCCTCCGACGTCAGGACACCGCCAAGGCACCCTTCTTGCAGGAACCGAACGTGCTCGAATCGGTCCGTTCGAGGAGTCGGGTCGGGAAGGAGTCGGGCGCGGGGCGCCTACGTGCCCAGGAACTTCTCGAAGCCCTTGGGCAGCTCGAGGTTGGCCGGATCGAGCGCCCCCGCCGATGCGTCTGCATCCTGCCCAGCCGGCATACCGAACGCATTGTTGGCAGCGGCCACGCGGGCCCCCGCACTCTTCTCCGCCGCAGCCTTCTCCTCCTGCGCGCGCTTGGCGGGGTTGCCACTCTTGCCCTTCTTGCGCTGCTGGCCCTTGGCGGCCTTCCTGGACCCCCCCATGCCAGGAATCGCCGGCATCCCGGGAATGCCTGAGCCACCGCCGCGACGCAGTGAACGCATCATCTTCTGGGCCTGGCCGAAACGCTCGAGCAGACCATTCACGTCGGACACCGACACTCCCGACCCCCGCGCGACACGAGCCCGGCGTGAGCCGTTGATCTGCTTGGGATGCGTGCGCTCGAAGGGCGTCATGGAGCGCACCATCGCCTCGACCCGGTCGAACTCGCGCTCGTCGAGGGAGTCGAGCTGGTCGCGCATCTCACCCATGCCGGGCATCATCTTGAGCATGGCCTTCAGGGAGCCCATCTTCTTGATGGCCGACATCTGGTTCAGGAAGTCGTCGAACGTGAAGTCCTCGTCCTCCATGAACTTGCGGGTCATCTCCGCGGCCTGATCGCGGTCGAAGGCCTTTTCGGCCTGTTCGATCAGCGTCAGAACATCGCCCATGTCCAGAATGCGTGACGCCATGCGGTCGGGGTGGAAGACCTCGAGGTCGGTGACCTTCTCACCCGTGGAGGCGAACATGATCGGCCGCCCCGTGACCTTGGCCACCGACAGCGCCGCACCACCTCGGGCGTCGCCGTCAAGCTTGGTCAGGACGACGCCGGTGAAGTCGACGCCCTGCTGGAACGCCAGCGCCGTATCGACTGCCGCCTGGCCGATCATGGCGTCGATGACGAAGAGCACCTCGTCGGGCGAGATCGCGGCCCGGATGTCCGCGGCCTGCCGCATGAGGTTCTCGTCGATCGCCAGGCGACCAGCAGTGTCGACGATCACGACGTCATGCTGCTTGGACCGGGCCTCAGCGATGCCCTGGCGGGAGACCAGGACAGGATCACCGAATGACGCCGTGCCGTCCCCTGATTCGACAACCGCGTCATAACCCGCAACGTTTCCACGCTCCGGCGCAAAGACGGGAACGCCGGCCCGCTCACCGACGACCTGCAGCTGAGTCACGGCATTGGGTCGCTGAAGGTCAGCCGCGACCAGGATCGGCGTGTGACCCTGACCCTTGAGCCACGCGGCGAGCTTGCCCGCCAGCGTGGTCTTGCCGGAACCCTGCAGCCCCGCGAGCATGATGACGGTCGGCGGGTTCTTGGCGAACGCGATCCGGCGGGTCTGCCCACCCAGGATCGTCACGAGCTCCTCGTTGACGATCTTGACGATCTGCTGAGCCGGGTTCAGCGAGCCGCTTACCTCGGCGCCCAGGGCACGCTCGCGAACGGCTGCGGTGAACTCCCGCACAACGTGCAGCGCGACGTCCGCATCGAGCAGCGCGACGCGGATGTCGCGAATCGTGGCGTTGACGTCCGACTCGGACAGTCGGCCCTTGCCGCGCAGGTTCTTGAAGGTGGCGGTAAGACGGTCAGACAGGCTCGTGAACACGACGCAAGGTTATCTTCCCGTCGCAGGTGCCTCGTCACATGCGTCCATGAGCATGGATATCGTCTGGGCGACCCGCGCCGGAGACAGGGCTCGTCCACCGAACTCACTGACGTAGAACGTGTCCAGGGTCTGGCCGGCGTACGTGGCGATGTGGGCACTGTGCACGCTCAGACCTGCGCGCGCGAAGGTCATGCCCACCTGGTGCAACAAGCCTGGGCGGTCC
The DNA here is from genome assembly GCA_036382455.1 of Dermatophilaceae bacterium. GTDB lineage: Bacteria > Actinomycetota > Actinomycetes > Actinomycetales > Dermatophilaceae > UBA4719. The sequence goes on along the minus strand of DASVHT010000148.1, from coordinate 13,025 downwards.
TGCGCCCGGATCTCGATCACCGTCGAGTCCTGCGAAGCGTGGGGCACGACCATCGCGCGGGTCTGGGGGCGCGGGCCGGCACCAAGGACGTCCGGTGAGGCCTTGCGCCGCTCCAGGGCCCGCAGCGGCTCGCGATCACCCGCGCCGAGCTGCACGAGCCCGCGAGCGATGGCTACGGCGTCCGGTGCATCACCACTCGGAGAGTCCACCTGCCACTGGTTGGCCGCGATGCCCTCCTGGGTGCGCACCCGAGCCGTCCGAACGATCAGGCCGTATGCCGCGAGCAGACCGGCGGTGTCGGCAAACAGCCCGAGGCGGTCGCGGTCGAAGACATCGATGCGGTAGGCGCCCCCGATGGGGTGAACGACGACGTGTGGTTCCCCCGTCGCAACCTCGGCCACGACCTGCGGCGGCAGGAGATCGTCAACCTCATCAGCCTCGTCGACGGGCCGAGTGGCGTCCCCCAGAGCCGCGCGGGCACCGCCGACAAGCTGTTCGAGCAGCTGGGCTCTCCAGTCCGTCCATGCGGCGGTGCCCACGGCGCGCGCGTCAGCCTCGGTCAGGGCGCGAAGCATCTCCAGCACATCGCGGCGACCGGAGACCGCGGTGGTCACCGCCGAGATGGTCGCCCGGTCCGCAGGGTCGCGCCGGGTCGCAAGGTCGATCAGGGTCAGGTGCTCACGGGTGAGCAGCTCGACCACCTCGACCGCCGCCTCGTCCAGCCCCAACCGGCGAGCCGCGGTGGCGGCGAGCGGAGCTCCGACGAGGGAGTGGTCATGGGCGTCGGCGATCTTGCCGATGTCGTGCATGAGCGCCGCAAGCAGCAACAGGTCGGGGCGCTCGACCTCATGGCGCAAACCGGTCGCCTGCACGACGGTCTCGATCAGGTGCCTGTCAACCGTGTGCCGGTGAACCGCATTGCGCTGTGGTCGGCTCCGCACTGCCGACCACTCCGGCAGCCACCGGTCGATGAGCCCTGCAAGGTCGAGTCCCTCCCACACCGCGATCAGCCCCGGCCCGGCAGCGAGCAGGTCGACGAAGAGGGACCGGGCCAGAGGTGTCCAGGGCTCCGTGATCGCTGGCGAGTGAGCGGCGAGGTTGGCCAGCGTCGCCGGGGACAGGGGCAGCCCGCGACGTGCTGCTGCCACGGCGGCGCGAAGCACCAGCAGCGGGTCGCGGGAGGGGTCAAGGTGCGCTCCGAGCACCACCTCGCCATCGTGCTCGAACAGCCCGAAGCCCAATGGTTTCAACACTGGTCGTCGTGGACCGACGCGCAACGTGCGGGCCCTCTGGGATTGGGCGGCGCGACGTACGGTCCCATCGATGGCATAGCTGAGGGTGCGTGCGGCATTGCTGACGACGACCAGCATCGCGTCCGCATCGGGGTGGCCCAACAGCGAGGCCACCGCATCGTGTTCCTCGAGTCCGAGGCGGTCGCGTCCCCGACCGGTCACCATATGCAGCGCGTCACGTGTGTCCAGCAACGTGCCGTACGCCGTGTCGACCTGTCCGTGCGGGCGGTCGGCCAGCCAGGCTGCCGTCAACGCCCGCAGCACGGTCATGTCGCGCAGGCCCCCCCGGGCTTCCTTGAGGTCCGGTTCGATGGTCTGCGCCAGGTCCCCGTGGCGCTGATGGCGTGCCTCCAGGGACTCGACCAGCTCCGGAAGCCGGCGCCGGGCGTTGGCACGCCAGTCGTGCCCCACCGTCGAGCGTGCAGCTGCGACCACCTGCTCGTCGCCTGCGATCAGCTCGAGATCCAGCAACCCGATCGCGGCCGAGAGGTCTCCGGCAGCCACGGTCCGGCACTGGTTGACCGTCCGGACGCTGTGGTCGAGCTTGGCGCCACCATCCCAGATCGGGTACCAGATGCGATCTGCGAGGGACGTCACCTCCTTGGTCGACAGCGAGCGGCCGTCGTGCAGAAGGACCAGGTCGAAGTCGCTCAGCGGTCCTGCGTCACCGCGGGCCAGGCTGCCCACTCCGGCCAACGCAACCCCGTCCAGACGAGCTCCACGGGTTGCCTCTCTCCAGATATCGGCGATCCACGTGCGGCCCAGCGCAGCCATGGCCGAGCGTCTCTCCTGACCGGCACCCGGGGCGGCGAAGCCCCGGGTGTCGGCAAGGTCAAGGCGTTGCTGGTTGAGGTCCACCTTCTGGCCCACTTCTCGAGTCGCACCGGTGTCAACCATCAGATACCGCCTCTGTGAGATACCGCCTCCTACAACGCGTCCGGACCGTGTTCGCCGGTCCGCACCCGAGCCACGTCCTCGATCGGAACCGTCCAGATCTTGCCATCCCCGATCCGTCCGGTCTGGGCCGCCTTGAGGATGACTGTCACCACAGCGGCGGAGTCGACGTCGTCAACGACAACCTCGACCCTCACCTTCGGGACGAAGTCGACGGTGTACTCGGCGCCCCGGTAGACCTCGCTGTGCCCGCGCTGGCGTCCGTACCCGCTTGCCTCGCTGACCGTCATGCCGGTGATGCCGAAGGCCTCGAGAGCCTCCTTGACCTCGTCGAGCTTGAAGGGCTTGATGATCGCTGTGACCAGTCTCATGCCGATGCTCCCTGCGTGTTTGACTTGGCCGGCGATGGAGCCGAAGCCGTGGGGTGGGACCCGAACAGAGCAGCACCGGCGTGAGTCAGACCGCCACCGCCGAGCGAACCGAGATCGTATGACGTCTCAGCGTGCTCCTCCAGATCGATGCCTGCCACCTCGGCGTCACGGTCGATCCGAAAGCCCATGGTCTTGTGCAGAGCCAGGCCGATCAGACCGGCCATGGTGAAGGAGTAGAGCAGCACCGCGCCAGCGGCGACAGCCTGGCGCCACAGCTGGTCCACACCTCCGCCGTAGAAGAGCCCGTCCACAGCTGCCGGCGCCGAAGCCGAGGCGAAGAAGCCGATGGAGAGGGTGCCCACGATTCCACCAACGAGGTGGACGCCCACGACGTCGAGGCTGTCGTCGTACCCGAAGCGGAACTTCAGGCCGACTGCCAGCGCACACACGCCACCAGCGAGGAGGCCGATAGCCACCGCGCCCAAGGGCGTGACCGCCGAACACGCCGGCGTGATCGCGACCAGACCGGCCACGATGCCGGAAGCCGCACCCAGCGAGGTCGCGTGACCGTCCCGGACCCGCTCTGTGGCCAGCCACCCCAGGCACGCCGCCGCCGTTGCTGCCATCGTGTTGACCCACGTCACCGAAGCGGTGTTGTTGGCCCCGAGCGCCGAACCTGCGTTGAACCCGAACCACCCGAACCACAGCAGCGCCGCGCCAAGCATGACGAGCGTCAGGTTGTGCGGACGCATGTCGTCCTTGCCGAAGCCGATCCGCTTGCCCAGAACCAGGGCCAGCGCAAGAGCTGCCGCACCAGCGTTGATGTGAACCGCGGTTCCACCCGCGAAGTCAATCGCCTTGAGGTTGTTGGCGATCCATCCACCCTTGTCAGCCGCATAGCCGTTGAAGGCGAACACCCAGTTCGCAACCGGGAAGTAGACGAGCGTCGCCCACACCACAGTGAAGACCATCCAGGTGGAGAACTTCGCCCGGTCGGCGATCGCACCGCTGATCAGGGCCACCGTGATGATGGCGAACACCGCCTGGAAGGCCACGAACGCCAGTGCCGGGATGCCCCCATGGGCCGCGGCCCCACCTGCGGCCGGCACGAACCCGAAGATCGCGTTGTTGCCGCTGAGGAGGTTGCTCAGGCCGAAGTGCTGGAACGGGTTGCCGACGAGCCCGTGCCAGGACTGACCGAACGCCTCGCTGTAGCCCCAGAGGACCCAGACGACGCCGATCGTCGCCATGGCCCCGAAGCTCATCATCATCATGTTCAGGACGCTCTTGGCCCTGACCATGCCGCCGTAGAAGAAGGCCACCCCTGGTGTCATGAGCAGCACGAGAGCCGCACTTGCCAGAACCCAGGCGGTGTCGCCGCTGTCGATGAATTTCATTGGGACCCGCTGTCGATTGAGGAAAAGCTGTCATTGGTCATGGGGCAAACATGCCGGTCAGCCGTTTCCGATCGTGCTGCCTTTTGTTACAGCCGTGTTAGCAAAGCCCCGCCCCGGTAAGCATCAGGTAACGGAGCCGCCGCGCATACTGGAGTCATGGCGTTGAGCACCGCGCGGCTGGTCGACGCTGTACGTCCGTTGCACGACAGGCTGCGCCACAGTCTCGCCGTGGCACTTCGCGACCGGGTTGCCGGCGAGGACAACGCCGCGAGAGCTGAGCTCATCTGGGGCAAGCCGGGCGAGCGGTGGTTCACCGAGGTCGACCCGATCTGGCGGGTACACAGCGACGCGGCGATGTTCGTCGCAGGCATACGTGCGCTGCTGCTGCAGTCGCTGCACCCTCTGGCCATGGCGGGGGTTGCCGGACACTCGGGCTACAAGGGCGATCCGTGGGGTCGGCTCCAGCGGACCAGCACCTTCCTCGCGACGACGACCTTCGGCACGGTCGAGGACGCTGAGGCCCTCATCGCCAGAGTTCGAGGCATCCACGAGGGTGTTCGCGGCAAGGCACCCGATGGGCGCCCATACGCCGCCAGCGACCCCCACCTGCTGACGTGGGTTCACATCGCTGAGACCGACAGCTTCCTGCAGGCTCACCAGCGGTATGCCGTCACTCCCCTCACGCCGGCCCAGGCCGACACCTATGTGGCGCAGTCATGCGTGGTGGCAAGCAGACTCGGCGTCATCGACCCCCCGACGACCGTCGCCGGGGTCGATGCCGCGATCGCGTCCTACCGGCCCGAGCTCTCAGGCACCCCTGCGGCCAGGGACGCGGCGCGCTTCCTGCTGCTACACCCGCCGCTGCCGTGGAGCGCCCGGCCGGGCTACGGCGCACTCGCAGGTGCCGCCGTCGCACTCCTGCCGCTGTGGGCTCGCCAGTACCTGGCCCTCCCCTACCTGCCCCTGGCCGAGAGGGCCATCACCCTGCCGATCGGCGGTGCGGCGACCAGCGTCATCCGTTGGGCGCTGGAACACCCGCGCGAACCAGTCAGGAGATGAGTGCGTCGACAAAGGCCTCGGGGTCGAACGGCGCCAGGTCGTCGGGACCCTCGCCGAGACCGACCAGCTTGACAGGGACGCCGAGCTTGCGCTGAACGGCGACGACGATGCCGCCCTTGGCGGTGCCATCGAGCTTGGTCAGGACGATTCCGGTGACGTTGACGACCTCGCCGAAGACCTCGGCCTGACGCAGGCCGTTCTGTCCGGTGGTGGCGTCGAGCACCAGCAACACCTCATCGATCGGGCTCAGCTTCTCGACGACGCGCTTGACCTTGCCGAGCTCGTCCATGAGCCCGACCTTGTTGTGCAGTCGGCCCGCGGTGTCGATCAGGACCACGTCTGCCTCCATCTCGACCGCGGCCTTGACGGCGTCGAAGGCCACGGCGGCAGGGTCCGCGCCGTCTCGTTCGGAGCGGATCGTGGGCACGCCGACGCGCTCCCCCCAGGTCTGCAGCTGGTCAGCGGCTGCTGCACGGAAGGTGTCGGCCGCACCCAGGATGACGTCCTTGTCCTGGGCAACGAAGACGCGCGCCAGCTTACCCACCGTCGTCGTCTTGCCTGTCCCGTTGACCCCGACGACCATCACCACGGCCGGACGACCATCGACCCGCGACGAGGCAACCGAGCGATCCAGCGAAGGATCCACGAGCATGAGCAGATCCTCGCGCAACCAGCTGCGGACCGTCTCCTCGTCGCGAGCCCCTTCGACCGTAACCCGGGTGCGCAGCGAGTCGACCAGCTCCATCGTCGCCTCGACACCGAGGTCCGAGCTGAGCAGCGTGCCCTCGACGTCCTCCCAAGCCTGATCGTCCAGTCCCCCGCTGGACAACAGGGACAACAAGCCCTTGCCCAGCGCGGTGTTGGAACGCGCCAGCCTGGCCCGGAGGCGTTGAAGGCGCCCGGTCGCCGACTCGGGACGCTCGATCGGCGGGCCAGGAGTGGGCACCACGAGGACATCAGGCTCGAGAGTGCCCACGCTCGCGCGGCCGGCCGGACCGGAAGAGGACTCCTCGTCACCGAGCCCGGAGCCACCACCCACCCGGGGTGGGCTCGTCTGTGGCGGAAGGGTCTTGGCCTTGCCGCCACGGAGGCCACGGCCACGGACCAGCCCGAACAGCAAGGCGATACCGACGAACGCGATCACTGCCGCAACGGCAAGGATCTGTTGGAGTTGGGTCACAGTTGGCGATTCTCCCAGACTCGTGACGCGCACCCGGACGGCACCGGCCGGAAGATCACGTCATGAAGGTGAGGATGTCAGTCGTCCTCACGGGAGGTCCGGTCCGTGGCCTTGTCCACCTTGTCGCGCGCAACGCCGATAGCACCGCCAGTCTTCTCGCGGGCGGTCTCCATGGCCGAGCTGGTCCTCCCGATCACGCGGGAGACGACCTCTTCGCCCTTGGGTGTGAGCAGGTCACGTCCTTCGCGGCGGGCAGGAATCGCGACCAGGCCCACCACAGCCACGGCGAGGAGGAGACACAGCAGCATTCCGACGACCAGGATGACCATGTATCAAGGGTGCCTCCTGACCGCGCGCATCGCCAATCGGCGTCCCTGGATCTGAGACGGGTCACCCCAGATCTGGCCCGATCGACTCTCAGGCGTTCTGGACGTCACGGATCCGCTGCGAGACGACCGTTGTCACGCCGTCGCCACGCATCGTGACGCCATAGAGGGCATCGGCGATCTCCATCGTGCGCTTCTGGTGGGTGATGACGATCAGCTGGCTCGAGTCGCGCAGCTCCTCCAGCAGCATGATCAGGCGGCCCAGGTTGGCGTCATCCAGTGACGACTCCACCTCGTCCATGATGTAGAAGGGGCTCGGCCGCGCCTTGAATATGCTGACCAACAGCGCCACGGCCACCAGCGCGCGCTCGCCACCGGACAGCAGCGAAAGCCGCTTGATCTTCTTGCCGGGCGGGCGGGCCTCGACCTCGATACCCGTGGTCAGCATGTGGTCAGGGTCGGTGAGAACGAGTCGGCCCTCACCTCCGGGGAACAACCTGCTGAAGACACCCTCGAACTGGGCCGCGGTGTCGAAATACGCCTCGGCAAAGACCTTTTCGACGCGCTCGTCGACCTCACGAACGATCTCCATGAGATCGCGTTTGGAGTTCTTGAGGTCCTCAAGCTGCTCGGTGAGGAACTTGTGGCGTTCCTCCAGCGCGGCATACTCCTCAAGCGCGAGAGGGTTGACCCGGCCGATGGTGGAGAGCTTGCGCTCGGCCGAGCGGAGGCGTTTGGCCTGGACGTCGCGCACGTAGGGCACGGACATGGGTGCATTGTCGGAGTCAGCATCGGCCGAGTCATGAACGGGGTCATCAGGGTCGGCGATCACCGGCACCTCCTGATGAGGGCCGAAGCTCTCGACCAGCACATCTGGGTCGATTCCCAGCTCCTCGATCGCCCTGGCCTGCAACGTCTCGATCCGCAGACGCTGCTGGGTGCGTGCCACCTCGTCGCGGTGGACCGAGTCGGTGAGGTCGCGCAGCTCGTCGCCCAGCACCCCGAGCTCGCGTCGCACGAGGGTCAGCGCCGCATCGCGCTCCGTGCGCCCGAGCTCGGCTGCGGCCCGCTCCGATGTCGCCTGTTCCAGGGCGCGAGCGACCAACCCCACTGCGTATGCCGCGCCCCTGCGAACCGCCTCCGCCACGCTCAGCTCTCGCCTACGACGATCCCTTCGGGCTTCGGCCCGTTGCAGGGCCGCGACCTCGGAGCGAGCGGCCGCCTCGAGCGACTCCGCCCGGCCAGACATGGCGCGCGTCCGCTCCTCGCGGGTGCGCAGGGTGAGGCGCAGCTCGGTCTCCGCGGCACGGGCCTCGGCGGCTCCGCGCTCGAGGCGGTCGCGTTCGTCGGTGGACGGATCCTGTTCGCCCGGCTCAGCACTGGCGTCTTCGAGTCGCTGGCTGAGGGCAAGATGCTCGGCACGGTCACTGCCCAGGGCGATCTCGGCCGCGGCTATGGCCCGCTCGATGCGCTCGGACTCGCCACGCCCCGCGCGGACGGAGCTACCGAGCTGCCCCAGCCGTTCAGCCACCGCAGCCATCCTGGCGTCAGACTCGTGCAGGCGCTCGAGTGCGACCGCCACGGCATCCTTGGCCGCTGCCACCCGATCGATGGCCGTCCCCAGGGCGAACTTGGCCTGCTGTCCCCGATGGACCGCATCCTGAACCTTGGCCTTGGTCTCATCGACGGCCGCCTGGATCTCGATCAGGCTGGGCACGGACGCGCTGCCACCACGGACGTAACCCGGAGCGAAGATGTCGCCGTCGGGAGTGACCGCCGTGATGCCCTGACCGAGGTCGACCAGGTCCACCGCCGTGGACTGATCGGGGGCAAGGGCGACGCGATCCAGCAGCTGCTCGACGGCCGGTCGCAGGCTGTCCGGACAGGTCACCACGGCACGGGCCCAGACGGCGCCGCCGCTCAGCGTCGGCCAGCCGGCGACGTCGACCTTGCTCGCGGTGGCGGCCACGAGCAGACCGGCCCGTCCGGCTTCACGTTCGCGCAACCTTGCGACCGCATGCCGGGCCGCCGCAACGGAGTCGACGGCCAAGGCATCGGCGGCCCAGCCGAGGGCGGCAGCCACGCTGGCCTCATGTCCTGGCGTGACCTGCAGAAGGGTGGCCACCGAACCCATCAGCCCATCGACCTCGTCCCCGGCGGCAAGCAGCGCGGAAGCGCCATCCTTGCGTCGCAGGTTGAGCTCGAGAGCATCCAGCCGGGCGGCGGCATTGGAACGGTCACGATCGGCGAGTCGCTCTTCCTCTCGCCAACGCGATACCTCTGCCTCGGCCTGATCCGACGCGGCGGTGGCCTGCTCAAAACTGGTGTCCAGGCCTTGTTCGCCCTCTTCGTCCACCGCGACCGAGGCCTCCAGGGCCGCGAACTCCCTCTCGGCCTTGGCGGCGCGGGCCCGGCTCTGTTCGACCGCCTGCTGGAGCCGGCCGATCTCAGCCTCCCCTGCCTCGATCCGGCTCAGTCGTGCGCCCACCTGCCCGGCGAGCTTCGCCAGCCCCTCGCGACGATCCGCGGCGGCTCGGGCCAGACGCGTGAGGCGAGCGATCTCGGCGGCATACGCCGTCTCGATCTCAGCGCGCACCGTGACCGCCGCCTCCAGCGTCTCCCTGGCCTGCATGGTCTCGGCAAGCAGCGCCGCCTCCTGAAGTCGCACCGTGGCGGCCTCCGCACGCAGCTTCTCCGGATCGCGCGCACGGTTCTCCCCGTCCTCGCTCTCGTCCTCCGAGAGCAGGCGGACGCGCTCGGCGGCCAGCGATCCGGTAGCCATGAGACGCTCACGAAGCGACGACAGAGCGAACCATCGTTCCTGCGCGCGCGTCAGCAACGGCGCCGTCTCCTGCGCCTCCAGCTCCAAAGCCGCCAGGCGCGAGCGAACGAGGGACAGGGCCTCTTCCACCTCGTGTCGATGCGCGATCAGCGCAGTCTCGTCGGCGACCTCCTGCTCGAGGGTACTTGTCAGCTGGATCAGATCGTCAGCAAGCAGTCGAAGGCGTGCGTCGCGCGCCTCGGCCTGGATCGTGGCGGCCTTGCGGGCAGCCTCAGCCTGGCGACCTAGCGGGCCGAGCTGGCGGCGGATCTCGCCGGTGAGGTCGTTGACCCGGGTGAGGTTGGCTTCCATCGCCTCCATCTTGCGCAGCGCGCGTTCCTTGCGCTTGCGGTGCTTCAGGACGCCGGCAGCCTCCTCGATGAAGCCGCGTCGTTCCTCCGGAGTGGCACGCAGGACGGCGTCGAGCTGCCCCTGACCGACGATGACGTGCATCTCGCGGCCGATTCCCGAGTCGGCCAGCAGCTCCTGGATGTCCAGCAGGCGGCAGGCCGTGCCGTTGATGGCGTACTCCGAGCCGCCGTTGCGGAACATCGTCCGCGCGATGGTGACCTCGGTGTAGTCGATCGGCAATGCGCCATCGGAGTTGTCGATGGTCAGCGAGACCTCGGCACGCCCCAGTGGAGCGCGCGCGGCGGTGCCGGCGAAGATAACGTCCTCCATCTTGCCGCCACGAAGGCTCTTGGCGCCCTGCTCGCCCATGACCCAGGCGAGGGCGTCGACAACGTTGGACTTACCGGAGCCGTTGGGGCCGACGATGCAGGTGATACCTGGCTCTAGGCGCAACGAGGTTGCCGACGCAAATGACTTGAAGCCACGCAGGGTGAGGCTCTTGACGAACACGAGCGATGGGCTCCTCTGGGCCGACGATCAACGGCCTCACTGTAGCGGCGAGAAGCGCAGACCGCGGGGTATAAGGCTCCCGCGCGGTGGCTCAGTGCACGGATTCTTGGAGCACCCCAACTGTTGCGCGCGGATCTTCACGCAGTCGGTCATTGTCATTCTGCAGATCTTCGATCAAGGTCTCAAGGTCGCGCACTCGCGACCTCAGCCGAGCGGCCTCCAGGACGAGACGATCGTCCCGATAAACTCGCTGACCCAAAATTGCCTTGGCCATACCAACTCCGACGGGTTCCTTCGCGCGTGCGAAGGGAGATGGACAACTCATGACAGGCTCCCCAGGCGCCAACCGATAGAGGGCCTCTCCTAGCGTCTCACCGCTGTCGCGGCAGGTCAACGGACGGAACTAGTCACGTTTCGCGTCGGCGCAGTGACATAGGCTCCACATGTGCCCCAGATCACAGCTCATCGGCCGATCCGATGGGGATTCCTGGGCGCCGGGGGGATCGCCGCCTCGATGGCTGCTGACCTCGGTCACGGCAGCAACAGTCTGTATGCCGTGGCGGCGCGCGACGCCGATCGGTCAGCCGCGTTCGCCACGCGATTCGGGGCTCGCCACAGCTACGGCGACTACGAGGCCCTGGTCGAGGATCCCAACGTCGACATCGTCTATGTGGCCACGACGCACCCTTTCCACCGCCAACAGGCGTTGATGGCGATCGAGGCCGGCAAGCACGTTCTCATCGAGAAGCCCCTGGCCCTCAACGCTGCGCATGCCCGCGAGGTTCTGACGGCGGCCCGGGACAGAGGCGTCTTCGCCATGGAGGCGGTGTGGATGCGCGCCAACCCGCTGATCCTTAAGGCCCGTGACCTGGTGACCCGCGGAGTGATCGGCGACATCGTGGCTGTCCACGCCGACTTCTCCATCAAGGTCGCGTTCGACCCGACCCATCGCCTGTACGACCTCGCCAACGGGGGCGGCGCCCTGCTCGACCTCGGCATCTATCCGCTCCACTTCGCGTGGCTCTTCCTCGGCCACCCGGACGTCCAGCAGGTGCTCGGCACTCTCTCCCCCACTGGATCCGATACCACGGCTGCGGTGCAATGGGGCTACACGTCGGGGGCCACCGCCCAGCTGCGTTGTGCAACAACGGCATGGACTCCCGGGCGAGCCACGATCGCCGGGACCAAGGGCTCGATATCGGTCGAACCCTGGTTCCTCGACCCGGAGCGGCTGGTGGTCACGACGAGCGAAGGTGAGTCCCGGATCGAAGGCGGGGGCACGGCATACGGCCCCCAGATCGAAGAGGTCGAGCGCTGCCTTCGTGTGGGACTCCTCGAGAGTCCTCTGGCTCCGCATGCTGACTCGATCGCGATCCTCGGCCTGATCGACCGGGCCAGGGCCGACCTGGGTGTTCGTTACCCCGCCGAGTCGTAGCCGCCCGGGGCCTCCTGCAGCCAGGTGCTGAATGCCTCGATGTTGTAAGGGCGCCCGAGGAAGTCGGCCACGAGCTCGGCCGCGTCCTTGCTCCCGCCGGCGACCAGGATCTTGTCGCGGTAGCGTCGCGCGACCTCAGGCGCAAACAGGTCCTTGCGGTCGAACGCGGACAAGAGGTCCTTCGCGATGACAAGGCTCCACATGTAGGTGTAATAGGCGGACGAGTAGCCGCCCAGGTGGCCGAACGAGGCGTGGAAGTGAGTGCCCTCGACCGGGGCAAAGAGGTCATAGGCCGACACGATCTCCGCGACGAAGTCAGTGATGTCCGCGACCGGCAGCTGGTGCAGTCGGTAGGACACTGCCGCATAGGACATCTGGGTCCGGGCGGTGCAGCCCTTTCCGAAGTCCTCACCGGCGCGCATCTTGGCTACCAACGGCTCGGGGATGGGCTCACCTGCATCGTCGGTGGCGAACGTGCGCAGCACATCGGCGTCCCACGCCCACTCCTCGAGCAGCTGCGACGGAGCCTCGACGAAGTCCCACTCGGTGGCCACACCCGAGAACCTCGCCCACTGATGGCGTCCTGCGAGGAGATGGTGGACCAGATGACCGAACTCGTGGAAGAGCGTCACAACGTCGGAGTGCTCCATCAACCCGCGCCCGAAGTTGCACACCAGCACACCCTCGGGCAGCTGCCGCCCACGGATACCAGCGACGAGGTCGAACTGCGCGGCGTGCTTGTACTTGCCCTCGCGAGGGTGCAGGTCGAGATAGATCCGGCCCAGCGGCGCCTCGTCGAGCTGCACGTCGTATGCGGTAACGTCCTCGTGCCACGAGAGCGCATCCTGCACCCGGGTGTAGCTCAACCCGAAGAGCCCGCCGGTGACATCGAGCAGTCCCTGGCGGACCTTGGCGAACTCGAAGTACCGGCGCACCTGCTGAGCGTCGACCAGGAAGTGCTCGCGCCGAACGACCTCCTCGTAGAACGACGAGTCGGCCCGATCCACCACGTCTGCCTCGGGGCGGTCGGCTCTCAACCGTCCCAGCAGTACCGCGAGGTCCCTGCGGCCGGACTCATCGGCGGCTGCGGCGATCTGGTCGATGAACTCCCCGATGGCGGTCCCTCGGCCGATCATCTTGACCTCGGCGTCGAAGTCGGCCCATGAGTCGAAGCCGAGGATCTTGGCATGTTCTGCCCGCAGACCCAAGAGCTCCTGCAGGACTGCGTCGTTGACGGGCCAGGCGCGGTTGAGAAACTCCTTGATCAGGGCGCGGCGGGCCTCGGCGTCCAGGGCGAACGTCAGGAACGGGATGACATCGGGATAGTCGGTGGTGATCGTGGTGCGGCCATCGGCGTCGACCGGGTGGGCGTCGATGTAGTCCTGCGGG